>CAZOTE010000006.1:0-54379 GCA_964582705.1 uncultured Eubacteriaceae bacterium
ATAATAGAAAAATGATGTCAGTGTACCACGACTCTGACAAATATAATATACAAGGGAGTAGAAGTCATAGGCAATCAGACTGTGCCCTACGTTGTAGAGAAGAATCTGAAAATCGGCAAGGAGGACAAATGATGAAGGTACTATTTGCAGCTTCTGAAGCTGTTCCATTTATAAAAACGGGAGGTCTTGCAGATGTTGCGGGATCTCTTCCTCCCGCTCTGAAGGGACACAGAGTGGATATAAGAGTTGTGATGCCCCTGTATTCTTCAATAAAAGAAGAATACAAGTCCGAGATGACAAAGATAGCAGAATTCGATGTAGATCTAGGCTGGAGAAGGCAGTATGTGGGGGTGCACAGCCTCACCCACAACGGTGTAGTCCATTATTTTCTCGACAACGAATTCTACTTCAAACGTCACGGCCTTTACGGATACTACGACGATGGTGAAAGATTCACATGGTTTGCAAAAGCTGCTACCCTCCTGGGCAAGCATGTAGATTTCAAGCCGGATGTGATCCACTCAAATGATTGGCATTCCGCTCTTATAAACCTTTATGTCAAAGATTTTGCCTTGGGGGACGATTGGTTCCACGATATCAAAACAGTCTATACAATTCACAATCTAAAATATCAGGGGACCTTTAACCCGGTAATGCTGGGTGAAATAATGGGCGTTTCTCAAGATTATTTTCACGAGGATGGACTCAAGTTCTTTGATTCCGTAAATTTCTTAAAGGCGGGGATCGTATATAGCGACGCCATCACCACAGTTTCTGAGAGTTATGCAGATGAGATGAAGCATCCATATTTCGGAGAATATATGGACGGAATTATCAGAAAGCACGAACACAAACTCTCAGGTATTTTAAACGGAATTGATTACAATGAGTACAATCCGGGTAAAGACCCACATATAGCCGTAAATTACGATCTTAGAAGCGTAAAGAGAAAGAAAGAAAACAAAACGGCTTTACAGGAAAAATTCGGACTCCCTGTTGATAAAGACAAACCCATGATAGCAATGGTAAGCAGATTGGTAGATATGAAGGGCTTAGATCTTGTGGCACACATATTTGACGAGCTGTTATCAGATGATCTGCAGTTTGTAGTCTTGGGAACAGGAGACAAAAAGTACGAAGATATGTTCAGGTATTTCCAAGATAAATACCCTGACAAGGTTTCAGCAAGAATTTACTTTAATGAGAGCGAGGCACATGAGATTTACGCATCTGCCGACATGTTTTTGATGCCTTCAAAATTTGAGCCTTGCGGAATCAGCCAAATGATATCACTTAGATACGGAACTGTCCCCATAGTCAGAGAAGTGGGGGGGCTTAAGGACACAGTCATCAACTTTGACAAAGCCACCGGTGAGGGCAACGGCTTCACCTTTGAAAATTACAATGCTCACGACATGCTCTTTAAGATAAGGGAGGCTTTGGAGACGTATCAGGACAATGATGTTTGGAGAGAAATCATTAAAAACGGCATGAAGTCCAAAAACGATTGGTCAGAATCATCCAAAAAATACAAATCTCTTTACGAAAGCTTGATCAAATAGACGAGGTGAAAGAATGCTAACAAAGGAAACACTGAAAAAAGAAATCGAAGAAGCCCTATATTCCACCGCTGGCAAAAGCTTTGCAGAGAGCGACCTTACTGACAAGTATTATGCCTTAGGAAATGTAGTAAGAAAACTCACAGGAAAGTTATGGAGCGAAACCGGCAAAAAACAGAAGGATTCCAAGGCTAAAGCCGTGTATTATTTTTCAATGGAGTATCTCACAGGAAAGTTTATGGAGAAAAACCTTGAGTATCTCGGCATCTATGAAGTCGTTAAGGATTTCTTCGAGGATCATGACATATGCCTTGGAGACCTTTTTGACATCGAAGCCGAGCCAGGCCTTGGAAACGGCGGCCTGGGAAGGCTTGCCGTAGCTTTCCTCGATTCTTTGAGCTCCATGAGCATGCCAGGTCACGGATACGGGCTGCGTTATGAAAAAGGACTATTTAAACAGAGCATCGAAAACGGCTACCAAAGGGAAGAACCACAAAGCTGGTTGAAGGAGCCAAACATATGGGAATTCAAGCGTCCCTCAGAGGCTGTTGAAGTAAGATATGGAGGAGGCATTCAAGTAATTCCCATAGGCAAGAAATTTACCTTTAGGCACGTGGACTATAGCATAGTTAAAGCCGTCCCATACGATACTCCCTTCATAGGCTATAAAAATCAAAATGTCAATACTTTAAGGCTGTGGTCTGCAGAGAGCACGGAGGATCTGGATCTAAAAGAATTTTCCAAGGGGAATCTATGCGGCGCCTTCAGTAAAATAGACGAAGTGAAGAGCATATGCCAGGTCTTATATCCGGATGACAGCTACTACGACGGTAAAAGACTAAGGCTCAAGCAGGAATACTTTTTAGTTTCTGCGGGAGTCCAAGACGTAGTTAGAAAATCCGTCAATAACGGCATACCGTTAGAAGATCTTCACAAATATACAGCCATACATATAAATGATACCCATCCGGCGATGGCAGTTCCCGAGCTTATGCGGATTCTAATGGATGATTACTGTATGGAATGGGAACAGGCTTGGAAAATCACTGTGAATACCTGTGCCTTTACAAACCACACGCTTTTAGAAGAAGCCATGGAAAAATGGGATATAAACTTATACAGGGATCTTTTGCCAAGGATTTGGCAGATAACAGAAGAAATCAACAACAGATTTCTAGCAGAGCTAAGAAACGTTCATAAGATAACATCTGCAGAAGCCATAGAAAAATTGTCGATTATCAACCAGGGAACCGTACGGATGGTCAACCTGTCTATCGTAGGAACCCATAGCATAAACGGAGTGGCAAAGCTTCATTCGGATTTACTAAAGGAACGAGAGCTTAAGCACTTTTACAATGTATATCCCCAGAAATTCAACAACAAGACAAACGGCATAATCCACAGGCATTGGCTGCTTGGTGCCAATAAAAATCTTGCGGACCTGACTGAGGATCTTATAGGTCCAGGCTTTAAAACTAACCCTATTCAAATGAGGGAGCTCCTTAAACATTCCAATGACAAACAGGTTTTAGACAGGGTAATGGAAATAAAGCACGAAAACAAGAAAAACCTTTCCAAATACATTTACGACACCACAGGGATAAAAACGAACCCTTACGGCATATTTGACATACAGGCCAAGAGGATTCATGAGTATAAAAGACAGCTGATGAACATACTGCACGTGATGTATCTGTATGACAAGCTCAAGACCAATCCGAACATGGATATGGTCCCTCGCACCTTCATTTTTGCAGGGAAAGCCGCCCCCGGCTATTACATCGCCAAGGAAATCATAAAGCTAATCAATACAGTTGCCAGAGTCGTAAATAGCGACCTTACCATCAAAGACAAGTTGAAGATAGTCTTCCTTGAAGACTACAGCGTCAGCCTGGCTACCAAGATGATTCCTGCCGCAGATGTCAGCGAGCAGATTTCTACAGCCACCAAGGAAGCATCGGGAACCAGCAACATGAAGTACATGATGAACGGGGCAATCACCCTGGCAACTTTGGATGGGGCTAATATTGAAATCATGAAGGAAGTAGGGGAAAACAATATAGTAGTCTTCGGTTTGAAGGACTACGAGGTTTATGACTTCTACCAAAGGGGCAACTATGATCCTCAAAGTCTGTATTTCGGAAATCCTGTAATCAAGGAAACTATTGACAAGCTGGTCAACGGGTATTTTAGAGTTCCTTATGGAGAATTTCAGCCTATCTACGATTCTCTTGTGAAATATGGGGATCGATACTTTATATTGCAGGACTTCGAATCCTACATGCAGGCACAGAGAAAAATCGGCAACATGTACAGGAACAAGTACCAATGGGCCGAGATGTCTCTTAGCAATACAGCTTGCTCAGGAGCTTTTTCATCTGATTATACGATTGAAAGGTATGCCCATGAAATTTGGGGCGTCAAGACTTTAACTCCGAGGAAGGATTGAGAAACATGAAGCAGTACGAATACAGCTACTCAGAAAAAAAGCTAGGTTATGTTTTCGAGGGAGATGATATAACTTTCAGGGTTTGGGCACCGGGTAGAGAAACGGTAACTCTGGCTCTCTATGACCACCCTCTAGATATAAGAAGGACTCAGCACTATATGACTCCCGACGAAGACAAGGTATTTGAAATCACGCTATCCAAGGATGAGGTTGCTCCTTACTACACTTACATCCTAGATCATGAATTTGAGGTTACCGACCCATACTCAACATCGGTATCTCTAAATAGCTTAAGATCTGCAATCGTGGATATGGAAAGCTTAAAGCCACCCGGTTGGGAAGAACATAAGTTGCCTGTCTCAATAGCGGAAACAGATGCCGTCATATACGAAATGCACATCAAAGACTTTACAGGACATAAAAGCTCCGGTGCGATCAACAAGGGAAAATACCTGGGAGTCACAGAGCCGGGAACGACACACCTAGGATATGCCACAGGTCTGGATCATCTAAAAGAGCTTGGGATAACACATGTGCACTTGATGCCCATATACGATTTTCTGACAGTAGATGAAAGCCCGGATAGGTTCAACGATGACTCCAATTACAACTGGGGATATGATCCCGAGCATTACAATGTGCCTGAAGGCTCTTATTCTACAGACCCAACAGATCCGGGGTGCAGGATATACGAGCTTAGGCAGATGATACAAAATCTTCATGAAGAGGGCTTCAAGGTCATAGTGGATGTGGTCTACAATCACACTTACAGGGGGCGTAATTCTAATTTCAACCTCCTTGCCCCTGAGTATTACTACAGGACAAGGACAGATGGATCCTATTCCGACGGATCAGGCTGTGGAAATGAACTTGCGACAGAAAGGCCAATGGTCAGAAAATTCATCCTGGATTCATTGATGTACTGGGTTAACGAATTTAAGATAGATGGATTCAGGTTCGATTTGATGGCGCTCATCGACATCGAGACCGTAGAAAAAGCCGTAAATATTCTTAGGCTTGCTAATGAAAGCATATTCATTTATGGGGAGCCATGGACTGCAGGAATGACAACCCTTGCCGACAAGCTGACCACTACGAAAGGAAAACAGCAGGGATTGTCCTTTGCTTTTTTAAATGACAATTTCCGCAATGCCATCAAGGGAGACAGCAACGGAGAGGGAAGAGGGTTCGTTCACGGAAACTGCGATATGAAAAGAGAAACCGAAATAGGTTTGGCAGGCTCTATATTTTACGACAAGGGTCGGATAGGTTTTGGTATTGCTCCCAACGAGACAATAAACTATATAAATTCCCACGACAACCTCATAATCTACGATAAAATGAAAAAAATCTTTAACCAAAGCGACGAGTCATTCATCGAAAGGCTGAACAAGCTTGCATTTGGCATACTATTTGTATCCCAGGGCATACCGTTTATACATTCCGGCAATGAGTTTTTGAGAAGCAAGAACATGTTGGACAACACCTATAACTCTTCGTTCAACGTAAATGCTCTTAACTGGTCTTTAAAAAGCAGAAACAACGGCTTTTATAATTTTTTCAAGGATCTCATCCAACTAAGAAAAGAACATCCCGAATTCAGGTTGAAAACGGGTGATAAAATACGGGAAAGCTTAAAGTTTTTTGATGCTGACAGAGAAGGATGCAATTGCATAGGTTATACCATAAAACTTGACAACAAGAGCGTAGAAGATGGAAAGTATACACTGGTTGCAATAAACGGCCATCATGAAAGCTGTCTTATCACTCTTTCGATGGTACGTGATCACATTGAAAAGCAATATGGTCTCACCGAAGATCACCTTTGCATCATAGAAATACTGAACATGGATGGGCTGGTAACCTCAAGGAACAGCAGGGGAGAGCTGGATCCACACGGAGTTGAAATACCAAGCTATTCCATCATGGTCTTCTCATTGGCTGAAAGATGTAAAAAATAAAAAAATCAGGGTGGATAAATCTACCCTGATTTTTTAACATTCTCTGTAATATGCAAGCTTGACAAGCTTTTTTGTTATATCATCGTAGTCCAAGTCCAAGGGAGCCTTATAAACCCAGTTGCCTTTTGCTGTGCCCGGCAAGTTCATCCTGCTGTCTTTGTCAAATGGAAGTATATCCTGAAGCTGAAGCATAGCTATCAAACAATGGGATTTAAACCCTATCTCCATGATCTTTTCTAAGATGTCCTCGGATGATTTTAACTTTAATTGACCTGCCAATGTTTTAAATTCGCTGTTCTTAAGTTCTTCAAGCCATAGAGGAAGCGGAGCATTGTCGTGGGTCCCGGTATATACCACTGTATTTGCTGGTGAGTTGGATGGCAGATGAATATTTTTATCATCCCCGTCAAATGCAAATTGCAAAATGCTCATCCCGGGATAACCGAAGTATTCTCTTAATTCCCGAACTTTATCGGTGATATCTCCCAGGTCTTCTGCTATAAATCCTTTATCGGAAAAGACGTCCTTTAAGACCTTCATAAGCTTTTTGCCTGGTCCATCCTCCCAGTGGCCGTTTCTGGCATCTTTGTCGTCAGCCGGGATGCTCCAATAAGCTTCAAATCCCCTGAAATGATCCAAACGGACTACATCGAAAAGCTTAAAAGAGTGGCTTATCCTTTTTTTCCACCAATCATAGCCAGACTTTTCGTGAATATCCCAATTGTATAAGGGCATATCCCATTTTTGACCTCCCTCTGAGAAAAAATCAGGAGGAGCACCCGCCACAAAGCCGGGCTTCAAGCTATCATCAAGCTGAAACAACTCTGGATTCGCCCAAACGTCCGCAGAGTCTAAAGGAACATAAATAGGTATGTCGCCAATTATCTTAATACCTTCTTTAACAGCTTTTTCTTTTAGCTGTTCCCACTGCTTGAAAAAGATATATTGGGAAAATGTTATAAAGCCTATTTCTTCATGTAAAAGGTCTTTGTAACGCTGTAGGGCACCTTCATCTCTGCGCCTTATGCCAATGGGCCAATTTGTCCATTCTTCATCATTGAAATGCTCTTTTAAAGCTGTAAAAAGCGCATAATCCTCCAACCAGAAGTGATCCTTTTTAAAGTCTGATAAGTCCTCTGCCAAGCTGTTGCGACAATTTTCGTATTCCATCCTTAGGCATCTATCATTGATTTTCCTTGCTCTTTTAAAATCCGCCTTTAGGTAAACTGAACCGTCACCCTTGAACTCTTCATTATTACTTATAAGCTCAGGGTCAATAAGTGAAATTTCACCTGCAAATGCTGATTTGGGAGAATAGGGAGAATTGCACTCATCTATTGGGTTAAGTGGGAGTATCTGCCAATAGTCTTGCTTGGATCTGTTTAAAAATTCGATGAACTTGTATGAATCATATCCTATATTTCCTACCGGACCATATCCGGGCAGGGATGACACGTGCAGCAAAACGCCGCCGCCTCTTTCCAGCATCTAATCGCCTCCATTAAAAACACATTACCACTAATGATAACACGAATCCAAACTTTATTAACGTTTAACTTGAGATTTTTGTAAAAAATCTTTACAATATAAGTATAGAAAGAAATCACTGGAATTTCAACGAAAGGGGCGAGTACTATGAAAGCAGCAATATTTTTAGCTGAGGGCTTTGAAGAAATTGAAGCCTTGGCTACAGTCGATGTTTTAAGAAGAGGAGGCATAAGTGCAAAGACGGTATCGGTTACGGAAAAATTCGATGTGGAAGGGGCGCATGGAATAACCGTTCTCGCAGATATTCTCTTCGAGGATACAGACTTCCACGGTGTAGATATATTGATACTTCCAGGGGGAATGCCCGGCACCAGAAATCTTGAGAAGCATGCGGGATTGATAGAGCTTATCAAAAAATTCCATAACGATAAAAAATGGATAGCTGCGATATGTGCCGCGCCTAAAATCCTTGGAAAATTGGGGCTGTTAAAAGGACAAGTCGCCACCTGTTATCCAGGTTTTGAGAAGGATCTTGAGGGAGCGATATTATCTGACGAAAGCGTTGTCTTGTCCTCTCATTTCATAACATCCAGAGGAGCGGGTACAGCGGTGCTGTTCGGCCTGAAATTAGTTGAAGTATTAAAAAACAAGGAAACTGCAGACGAGCTTAAGGAAAAAATGATAGTCGTATAAATTCAATATAATGAACTTAAAACACTTCAGGTCTAGGGGATGGATGAGAATCTGCCTTCTAGGCCTTTTACAGAGAAGAACTGGAGAATATTATGAATTATAAACTGCTAGTTTTAGATATTGACGGAACTTTGATAAGATCAAACCACAGCTTATCACAAAGAAATATCAAGCTTATTGATGAGGCAAGAAAAAAGGGTGTTAAAGTCACTCTGGCCAGTGGCAGAAATTATTCCAACATGGAACATATAATCAAAAAGTTAAATATAATCGAACCCGTCGTATCCAATGACGGCGCATATATAAAAGAGCCTATAAGCAACAGAGTATACCATAGCTTGCGACTTGAAATAGAAGCTCTGAAGGAGATATTGGGCACCTTGGATCGGTTAAATCTTACATATACCATGCATCTCGATGAAAAGACCTTATCCAACAAAGGCCTCAGCTATCTTAGCTTTATTAGGGCTTTGGGGCTTAAAGCCATATTGATAGGCTTAAATGAAAAGGACAACAGATTCACAATGGCTCACGGAAAAATCGTAAAGGCTTTGGGAAATGAATTTAAAGCGCCATTTAAGATATCCATGTTTGCAAACAAACCGGGATCGAAGGAAATGTCGGAGGCCTCAAGAATTATAATAGAAAATTATTCGAAAATAGTTAAGATATCCTATTCCGGAGGCAAAAATTTTGAAATACTGCCTTTAGGAATGTCAAAGGCTGTGGGGATTGAAGTCTTAGAAAAAAGCTTAAATATCAGGCGGGAAGAAATAATCGCGGTGGGAGACAGCTACAACGATATAGAGATGATAAAAAGAGCCGGGCTGGGCATTGCCATGGGCAATGCCTCTGACGAAGTCAAGAAGCATGCAGACTTTATAACAGATACAAACGATTTGGATGGGGTAGCCAAAGTCATAGAAAAGCACATACTCCTGTAACTTATGAGTACGGCTTGTTGTTTACCCATTTTGCGTAAATCAGGGCAAAAATTATAAAGAACATCGCTAATAATATACCGATGCTGTCCACCATTACATCCAGCAAAGATCCGGTTCTTCCCGGAACAAAAGACTGTCTGTATTCATCTAAAAACGCCAAAGATATGGATATCATCAGGGTAGATATGGTTCGTGTCGAGGCGCTTTTAAGAAATTGGCTGACGAGCAGAAAAATACCCAAAGTCAAAAAGAAAAACACCGTAATATGAGCAGCCTTTCTGAGCAAGAACTCTATAATTGCGGGATTTGACCTGGCATAGGAGTAAAAATCATAGCCTGCCGATCTGACCGGGTTGAAATAGCCTGCAGATTCGGGAATATGATATGCGATGAATTCTGCGGCTTTTGCAAATACGGAATCTGCTCTTCTCATCAGTTCATATATATGTTTTAATACGGGCAGCACTCTCAATCCTGGTATGGAAGAGAGAAAAAATATGGTTCCACCTGTAAGAAATACGATCAAGAATGCGTATTTTTTTTTCATAGAGAATCAGTCCTTTTCAAGTTAGTTAATTTTTGCCTTTATTTAAATTGCTGTTTATTTACTTATCCAATTCTTGTTTATGTTACTTATTGATGATAACATAATATTGTAATTCTTAAAACATAAATTCCAAAAACAAAGGGAGTGTATAGAATGAACAATTTTATCAAGGATGTAACGGGACAGTCCGAAAGCTTGAAGGAAGGCATGAAGTCTTTTGCTTCCAAAGATACTCTTGAAAAGCTGAATAACTTAAAATCTATGGGTTTTAATCGTGTTCTGTTCACAGGGATGGGCAGCTCTAATTTTTGCTCCATACCGGCAAAAAATCTCCTAATAAAAAATGGCATAGATGCCAAAGTGGAATCTGCCAGCCAAATTCTATATTATGAAATGGATTCAATCAAAAAAGATACTCTCTTGGTTCTAATTTCCCAATCAGGAGAAAGCGTTGAAATAGTCAAGCTCATAAGCCGGCTTCCTGAAGATATTTTTGTAGTGGGGGTAACAAACGATCCTCAAAGCTCTCTTGGAAGGAGAGCCCAAATTACCGTTGTCCTTAACGTGGAAGAGGAGGAGTCAGTTACCACCAGAACCTACCTTTCTTCGATAATGGCTGTCGGTCTTATTGGAAAGTCATTGATTAAAGACTTAAATCACGAAGATATCCACGATCTTTCGACTGCTGCAGATTCTTTGAAAAATCTCACTGATCAGTGGGAAGGTATTAAAGCCAAACTGATGGACTTTATTCCAAACCCCTCATACTTATGCCTAATCGGTAGGGGAGATGCCCTCACTACTGCCAGAGCAGGTGCTTTATTTGTAAGGGAAGTATCTAAGTTTCCCGCTCTTGATTTCGACAGCGGAGAATTCAGACATGGACCCTTTGAAATGGTAGATGAAAACTTTGCAGGGTTTATTTTTGCCCAAGACAGCCATACCTGGGATCTCGACTTGTTTTTGGCCAAGGACGTAGCATCAAGAGGGGGAAAGATAGTTTTTGTGACGGATAAAGAAACGGAAGAAAGCGAAAACTTCCTTCCGTTGTTAATAGACAAGATCGATCCACTGCTGTCTCCGGTGCTGCAGATAGTTCCTGTTCAGTTGTATGCGGACCAGCTAGCAAGAGACAGGGGCTTTGAACCGGGAAAATTCAGATGGAATACTAAGATAACTACAATAGGTTAGCTTATTCAAATATTTCAAACCGCTCTTTTTGTGCTTTGCATATAGGGCAGAGCTGAGGAGGGTTGTTGCGAGCACAAAGGTACCCGCATACCTTGCACCTCCACACCGGATACTTTGATGATGACAGGGGATTTAAGACTTTCCCTGTCTTTTCTTTTTTTGTCTTTTCAGCTTTTCTTCTTTCCGGTATGGACTCGGCTTCCTTTTTGCCCTCAACAATTTCTTTGTTGACATAAAGCGCGCAGTAACATGCTCCATATTCATCCAGGTCGTCATCCCTGTAGTCGCATGGACAGATGATGTCTAAATCCTTTTCCATGTCTCCCTCACTAAGCCTGCAGGGACATGCCTGATAACCATATCTATCTATGTTTGTAAGGAGCCCTATACCTAAATCTTCTAAAAATTCTTGATCCGGATTAAGGAAATAACCTGATTGTTCAGCATCTTTCTGTAAAGTATCCAGATACTCATGTAATCTCTTGCTATCCATTATTCGAATCTCCTTTTTATTTCAGTTGGTTTGTATCCTATAATGCATTCATCTTCGCCAATAATTATAGTAGGGTAGCTAACTGCCGGGTTGTGTTTTTCCACGACTTCCTCCAACCTGGCCCTTTCTTCCTTGTCCTCATTGTCCATATCTATGTAATCGTAGGCTATGCCCAGCTTATCTAAAAGCTTTTTTGTTCTTTTACACCAAACACAGGTGCTTAAAGCGTAGAGAAGTATATCCCCTTTATCTGTTCCATCTACATGTATTCTGTTTGCCATATGATTTCCTCCTAGTATTATTTTCGTTAAATTTCATCAATCAATACAGCCCTCAAAGGAGCAGCTTCAACCCCTTTGATCTTAAGGGGGAGAGCAGCTAGAATATAATCCCCCTCTGTGATATCCTTTAGCCTTAAGCCCTCAATTATTAATATCCCTGCGCCAAGCAGGGTCTTGTGAGTGCCGTAACTTGGTTGATCTCTTTCGATTCCCAATGCATCGATACCTACGCCTTCAATCTTCTTTTCCTCTAGGAACTTTGCTCCATCTTCTGCAAGGTACACGAATTTGAAATCAAATTCTTCCGTATAAGAATTCCTAGTCTTAAATATAATGAATCTGTTATCCCCAAAATCTTTTTTTTCAAGGTCCTTGACAGTAATTTTATCATCAATGTCGCTAAAATCCAAGACTCTGCACTTTGTAAAAACCCTGTTTAAATCCAAATCATCCAGCGTCTTGCCGCCTTCAACAAAGTGGAGAGGCATATCCAGATGAGTTCCTGTGTGCATATCCATGGTAATTCTAGATTCCATGGCCGTGGAAGTATCAAAATCACGGGTAGTCTCGATTAAGGGACGTTTTTCATCTTTGTTCTTATATACCTGCATCTGCTTATCTATAGTCATTGACACATCATAAATCTTCATGATTCACCTCGTTTGATTTTTTCTTTGAACCACCATGTTCGACCCTCTCTTTTTAAGAGCAGATCAGCCTCCTGGGGGCCTTCGCTCGCATCCTTGTAGCGTATCAACGGCACCGATTTTTTATCTATGCTGTCTATAAAGTACCAGGACAATGCCAATTCGTCCCATCTGGTAAAACGGGTCGAGTCACCTTTGATTACGTCTAATATAAGCTTCTCGTAAGCGTCAGGGGTATTGAAGCTGTACTGACAGCTTTGACAGTATTCCATTTCCGCTACCACCGATTGATCTTCAACCGCAGGCTTTTTAGTATTAAGCCTTAAATGTATTCCTTCTCTAGGTTGTATCTTTATCTCAAGAATGTTGGCGCTTGAGTTTGGGGTAAGCTCATAAATGGGATTTGACTTGCCTGACGTATTGCAATCCTCCGGATTTTTAAACTGTATCGTAACCTGGGCAGATTTTTCCGAAAGCTTCTTTCCTGTAACCAAATAGAAGGGGACGCCCTTCCATCTGGGATTATCTACAAATAGTTTTAAAGCGGCAAATGTCTCAGTCTTGGAATCCGCATCAATTCCCGCTTCTTTGCTATAGCCCTCGTATTGTCCAAATATCACATCAGTCTTGGATTTATCAGGGTCGAAGAGTACAAGTTCACTCATAAGCTTGACCTTTGCATCCCTCATATCATCAGCCTCAAGACTCGCAGGTGGTTCCATGGCCGTTATGGCGAGTGTTTGAAGGAGGTGGTTTTGCACCATGTCCCTGAGCGCTCCCGTTTGATCGTAGTAACCGCCGCGGCTTCCGACACCGTCTTTTTCCAATACGCTTATTTGTACATTTTCGATGTAGGTGTTTCTCCAAAGGGGCTCGAATATCGTATTTTGGAATCTGAGCATCGTTATGTTTTGTATCATTTCCTTTGCCAGGTAATGATCTATCCTATAAATGTTTTCCTCGTTAAATGCTTTGGATATCTCGTCATTTAGATCATATGCAGTCTGAAGATCCTCTCCAAATGGTTTTTCGATAACCAACCTGCTCCAGTTGCCATTTTCTGAAGATATATTTTTTTCTTTTAAGTTTTTTACTATAAAACCAAATTTATCTGGAGCTACAGCTAGATAAAAAAGATAATTGGATGAAAAGCTCTTTTCTTTTTTATTCTTCTCCAAATACTTATATAGCCTTTCATATTCCACATCCTCTGAAAAGTCCATCTCGAAATAATGGATCCTCTCGGATATGTAATCCCATGTGCTTTGCTCCACTAGGATATTGGCAAGTGTTTTCATCCCATCAAGAAGATCTTTTCTGTATTCAAAATCATCTTTAGGCCTTCTGCCTATAGCAACCAGGTTAAAGTCTTCAGGAAGGTATCCAGCCCATTTTAGCTGGTGAATGGCGGGGATTAGCTTTCTTAAAGTCAAGTCCCCTGTAGCTCCGAATATTATCATCGTGCAAGAATTCGCATTCATATGATCACCCTGTCAATCATCTTTAGTTTTCATGGCATGCCCGCCAAACTGAAATCTTAGACCGGCAAGAAGCTTTCCGGAAAACGTGTCTTTTTGCTGGCTTCTATATCTCGCAAAGAGGGAAGAGGCTATAACAGGAACCGGCACCCCAAGCCTAAGTGCCTCCTCTACTGTCCAGAGTCCTTCACCCGAGGCATTGACGACGCCTTCTATATCCTCAAGATTTTCCTTGTGATCTAAGAAAACCTGCTCTGTCAGTTCCATCAGCCATCCTCTTATTACGGATCCATTTTGCCATAATTTTGCAACCTTTGGAAAGTCGATATCATATTCGCTTTCCGACAAAACCTCAAAGCCTTCACCGATAGCCTGCATCATGCCGTATTCTATGCCGTTATGCACCATTTTTACATAATGTCCGGAGCCGGATGCTCCAACATATGCGTAGCCATCAGTGACGCATATATCTGCAAAAGCCTTTTCCAAGGCTGATACAGTCTCAAAATCACCACCAACCATCATGCAGGCTCCATTCCTTGCACCCTCGACGCCGCCGCTGGTTCCGATATCTATATAGCTTATCCCTTTTTCCTTTAAATATGAATGCCTTATTTTTGTATCTTCAAAGTGGCTGTTTCCTCCGTCAATCAAAACATCACCTTCAGAGACATAGGGAATCAGCTGCTCTATCATGTCGTCAATAGCATCTCCCGCAGGAAGCATCATCCAAAAAATCTTTTTATCCTCCAGCTTTTCTACAAGCTCGCCCAACGAAAACGCTCCTTCCACGCCTTCGTTGATTATATTTTCGGTTTTTTCAGGACTCCTGTTGTATGCTACGACTTCGTAACCCTTGTCTCTAAGATTAAGTGCCAGAGGGTAGCCCATCTTTCCCAAACCAATCAATCCTATTTTCATCATAATTCTCCTTGTATTATAAGAGTACAGCTAATGAGCACAGCTATATTCTTATTTATTTTTAACTTTAAATGTTCTAATGCTACAATAACCATATAAAATTAAGATACCCAAAAAAAAGAATCTGATGCGAAAATGCATGAGATTCTTAAAAAAACATTATTTATAGTATTGTTCCTATTTCAATTTCAAATCCTTCAGTGCCTCGGCAAAAGGAGAATTAAATGCTTCGCTGTCATCTTGGCTTTTAAGGTATTTTTGTACATCCCGTTTAGATACGCCGCTTTTCTCCTGGGACTTTCTTTTATTGAAGGCGCTCATCCTTTCCCGGTACCCACATTTGCATATAAAGGTTTGCCCATCGCCCTGACCGGTCAATGTCATTTTCTTTTTGCATTGAGGGCATCTGGCGTTGGTGGTCTTGGATACCCTTATCCGCTTTCTGCACTCAGGATCAGAGCATATTAAAACTGTGCCGTTTCTGTCTTTTTCTTTGAGCATGTAATTGCCGCAATCCGGGCATTTATCGCCAGTCCTGTTCGTATGCACATATCTGGTCTCGTCTCTTTTTATTTCATTTATGATTCTTTTGCTGTAATCTTTTATTTCGGATAAGAATTCATCTATATTAAGCTTGCCTTCCTTGATCTTTTCAAGCTTTGCTTCCCACAATGCAGTAAGGTCCGGTTCTTTCAAATCATCAGGCACCAGCTTCAACAGCTGAAGCCCCTTTTGAGTAGGCCTTAGATACTGTCCGTCTTTTTCTACATAGAATTTTGAAAACAGCTTCTCGATTATATCTCCCCGGGTGGCTACAGTTCCCAGACCTCCTGTATCCTCCAAAAGTCTTGCAAGCTTTTTGTCTTTTTTAACCATGTATTTTGAAGGGTTTTCCATGGCTGATAGCAACGTCCCTTCAGTAAACAGCTTCGGGGCCTTTGTTTTATCGGCCTTTGGGTCGACCTGTGAAATATTGATTGCGTCTCCAACCTTTAGATCCTTAAATTTCAGCGTGCTTTCTTCTTCATCCATACCCGAAACAGATTTCCAGCCCTTGGATACGGTAACCGATCCTGATGCTGTAAAGATTTCACCATTATATTCGACCACCACCTTGGTTTGATTGTACCTGTATGCCGGCAACAGGGCAGAGAGGAACCTCCTAGCCACCAGATCAAAGATTTTCTCCTCGGAGTCGGATAAGTTTCCTCTTTTAACTTTTTCTTCAGTAGGTATTATAGCGTGGTGATCTGTTACCTTGCTGTCATTTACCACGTGTCTTCCCGGATTCAAACTGCCGGTTGTGAGCATCTTAACTGCCGGAGAATACCCTCCAAAATTGATCGCTTGAAGCCTTTCCTTTAATGTAGGCACCATATCCGATGTGATATGCCTGGAATCCGTACGGGGATATGTTAATATCTTATGATTTTCATACAATCGCTGTACTATCGACAAGGTTTCCTTTGCGGAGTAGCCAAATCTCTTATTAGCCTCCCTTTGCAGTTCCGTCAAATCGTATAACAGGGGAGGCGGAGAGCTCTTTTCCTTTGTATCTACTTCGATCACCTTTCCAGTCTCGCCGTTTTTCAGCTTATCCATCAGTCTGTCTTTTAAATCTTTGTCAAAGATCCTCCCCGAGGCGGTTGTTCTGTCCGTCCATTTGTAGGCGTTGCCTCCCGCCTTTAATATTATTTCCCAATAGTCCCTGGCTTTAAAGCTTTTAATCTCTTCATCCCGAAGGGATATAAGATTTAGCGTAGGAGTTTGAACCCTGCCGCAGGATAGCTGGGCATTGTACTTTGTGGTCAGAGCTCTGGTAGCGTTAATTCCAACTATCCAATCCGACTCAGCCCTGGCCAAAGCGCTCTTATAGAGGTTTTCGTACAGTTTTCCATCTTTCAAAGATTCAAAGCCGTCTTTTATCGCCTTGTCAGTCACTGATGAAATCCAAAGCCTCTTTATTGGCTTGGTAATCCCGGATTTTTCGATGATCCACCTGGCAACAAGCTCGCCCTCGCGGCCTGCATCCGTTGCTATTATTATTTCATCTACGTCTTTTCTAAACAGCAGCTTCTTGACGGTGCCAAACTGTTTTGACGTCTTTTTTATGACCTGGGTATCCATCCTTTTAGGTATGATCGGCAAATGGCTTAGATTCCAGACTCCGTATTCCTTGTCGTAATGCTCAGGAGATGCAAGCTCCACCAAATGGCCCATAGCCCAGGTGACTATGTGGGTCTTTCCTTCAAAATATCCATTTTCCTTTTTATCGCATTTCAGTACTTTGGCAATATCTCTGCCTACTGAAGGCTTCTCTGCCAATACAATTTTTTTACTCATGACATATCCTTTCGTTTACATGTTTTTAAGTTATAGCAGTTACGATTCCAAGCTCGCTTAGATCGTATCCACCAATTCCTTCAAGCTCCAAACGGAAATCCTCAGATCTTAATATGCTTAAAACCGCTTGAAATGGAGGCTTGTCCATGTCTTCTTTTTTGAATACAAGCTCGTAGCGCTCCTCCTGCAGAAAGACGAAATCTATCCCCTTGACCTGTTGTGCGGCCTTTTCATTGCCTATGCCCACGTCAGCACCTCCTCTGGAGACAGTGCTGGCAACAGCAAGATGAGAAATCGATTCTCTTTGATAGCCGTTGATGCTTCTTTTGTCAAGTTCAAGCCTTTTAAGATGCTGATCTAAAAGCACCCTTGAGCCGCTGCCTTTTTCCCGGTTTATAAGGGTTATATCTTTTCTGGCAAGATCCTGCCACTTTGTTACGTTTTTAGGATTTCCGCTTTTAACGTAAAAACCTTGATTTCGCTTTGCCAGATGCACGATTACCGCACTGGTGGCAGGCATCATATATTTTACGTAAGGTATATTGTAACTACCGGTTTCTCCATCCCATAGATGAACAGCAGCTATTTGCGCATTGCCGCTGTATAGCTCGTAGAGACCGGCATAGCTGCCAACGTAGCTTCTCAAAGACCTTTCTCCCTGGGGATGCATCTGAAGATACCTAGACAAAATATCAAGACAGATATCCTGGCCACAAATCACCAATGCGTCCTCTTTTATGGATTCCTGATAATTCCCGAGATCCTTCACCAAGCCTTGCACTATTTGGCTTTGGAATGGGCCAGGGGAGACAGGGGCAATGTTTCTGTCCTTGTTTTTATATGCTTCTACATCCGACATGTCTATTCTTATTTTTTTGCCGACTTTGTAAGAATTTAGATCTCCTCGCTTGATAAGCTGATAAACCGTGTTTTTAGTGATTTTCAATAGATCTGCAACTTCTTGAGGAGTGAGTGTTTGTTCCTCCGCCATACTATCATCTCCAATCTCAACTTATTATAAATCAACTTGCTAGATAAAACAATATATAATACATCATAACAGGGCTAAACAATACATAACAGTGCATAACATCACATAAAGATGTTGACACCAACAGAAAACAGGTCTATAATTTGTTTAAATAATTATATCCGTTTTTATCTGATCGAGGAGGGATCACCATGAAGCTTAAAATATCTTTTTTGATTGTAACGGTGCTGTTTGGAATCTTATCATTTGGATGTACATCTGCGACTGATGGATCCAATGGGAATATCAATTTGACTATATCGGCAGCATCCAGCTTAAAGGATGCGCTAGATAAAGTCATAGATAGCTATACAGCTATACATGACGATGTAAATATCATCGCTAATTATGGGTCCAGCGGTTCACTGATGAGCCAGATAAATGAAGGGGCCAAGGTGGACCTGTTCATATCCGCAGCCCAAGGCCAAATGGACGTGCTTTACGATAGAGGGTTGATCGTAGAAGAAACAAGATCGAACATACTCCAGAATTCACTGGTATTTATAATTGCAAAAGGAAAATCACCGATAACCTTGAATGACATAAAGGCCGGAGACTTGGAGACAATCGCAATAGGAGAGACCAACAGCGTTCCAGCGGGACAGTATGCAAGGGAAGCCTTCGAGAATCTGGGTTTGTACAAAGATATGGAGGACAAGCTCTTGTTTGCTAAAGATGTCCGCACGGTACTGAGATGGGTGGAAACCAACAACGTCCAGGGTGGCATCGTCTATTCCTCCGATGCATCCATAAGCGACAAAGTTGAAGTTTCCTTTATAATTCCACCAGAGAGCCATGCTCCCATAACTTATCCGGCAGCTGTGATTGATTCAAGTTTATCAAAGGATGGAGCAAGGAAGTTTTTAGATTACATTAGAGGAGAAGATGCATCTGAAATTTTTGAATATTTTGGTTTTCAGACTGCAAAATAGCAAGCCGAGGAGGAAAGTCAATGGATTATGCGCCTTTGTTCATATCCCTTAAAACAGCTGCTACAGCAACTGTAATTACATTTATTTTTGGCATTTTAGCAGCATGGTTCATGTTCAGATACGACGGAAGGCTTAAATCCCTTATCGACAGCATATTTCTGCTTCCCATGGTCTTGCCTCCAACAGTAGTGGGCTTCATTCTCCTTATTGCCATAGGAAGAAATTCACCGGTAGGAAAGCTTTTAAGCTTATTTGATCTAAACCTCATATTTACTTGGCCTGCACTTGTTTTAGCTGCATCCGTGGTGGCATTTCCACTGATGTACAAGACCTCGAAGGCTGCCTTTGAGCAGATTGACAAAGACATTGTGGATGTGGCAAGAACCCTAGGTGCAGGCGAATTTAAAATATTTACCAAGCTGATGATACCCAATGCACTGCCTGGCATCCTGGCAGGTGCAGTGCTTTCATTTGCAAGGGCTCTAGGCGAGTTCGGCGCAACTTTGATGGTAGGTGGAAGCATCCCCGGCAGAACCTTGACAGTACCCGTTGCCATATTTTTCGCATCAGAAAGCGGCAATACCAAGGAGGCATTGATATGGGTAGCGGTGATATTCTCCATATCTCTATTCATCATGACAGTAATCAACAACAATGAAAAAAAATCAATGGTGAATTACGACAAAAGGAAGGAGTTGGCTGAAGATGAGCCTTAGAATCGATGCCAGAAAAAATCTTGGAGACTTTACACTGGATTTAAAAATAGAATCATCTTCAAAACGCATAGGAATAATTGGCTCTTCCGGCTCAGGAAAAAGCATGATGCTGCGGATGTTATCCGGGCTATCTACACCGGATGAAGGGGTCATAAAGGTTAATGATACCTGCCTTTATGATTCCGCCAGGTCTATAAACCTGCCTGCAAGAGATCGAAAAACGGGATTTTTATTTCAGAATTATGCGCTTTTCCCCAATATGACTTTGGAAGAAAATATAATGTTTTCTTTGGATAAAAAAAACCTTCAGATTCCCGAAAAAATATCCTCCCTCATAGATATGCTTGGTCTTGATAAGCTTAGAAACAGATATCCCTCCCAGCTGTCCGGCGGTCAAAGGCAAAGAACCGCCCTTGCAAGGGCATTGGCCATTGATCCGGATATTCTCATGCTGGATGAGCCTTTTTCAGCATTGGATAACCATTTAAGGAGACAGACAATCGACAGGTTCGTCGATTATCTGGAGGATTACCAGGGAATCATTCTGTTCGTTACCCATAATATGGAGGAAGCCTACAGATTATGCGACGAGGTAGTCGTCATAAGCAAGGGCAGGGTGGACTCTATCGGCAAAAGAGAAGTGATGTTCTCAAATCCCCCAACGAGAACAGCTGCAAAACTAGCCGGATACAGAAACATCACCCCGGCAGTAAATCTCCAAGGGGGCAAATCAAGGCTATTAAACTACGGAATAGATGTTGAACGCGACGCAGCCTTCAAACCCTATGCCATTTTGCCGGGAAGGGGGTTGTCCCTGTGTACCAGGCAGGAACCTGAGACATTCAAGGCTTATATATCCGATATAAAGGAATCTCCGTTTAGCGTTGTTGTTTCACTGGAATTTGAAAACGGATTGGTTCCCTTGGAGTGGGATATAAAGCGAAGCCTATGGGATGGCTTTGAAAAAAAGAATCTCATGGAAACACTTCATATCAGGATAGATACCAGCGAGATTATCTACCTTGACTGAATCATTCAGTATTTTACAAACAGTGACAGCCCAAGCTTGCTTTTGTTGTTTTTTAGCGTAAATAGTCTGTAACAGGGTATAAGGTTAATATAAAATCAAGAACAGGAGGCAAGGCTATGAAAAAGTCCAATAAAACACTATTGTTGATTACGATTCTTCTTTTAGCATTTTCTCTGGTTGTCGTAGGATGCTCTGGAGGAAGCGATAATGGCAACGGCGATGATGAGATGATATACCTTACTCTGGAGGAACTGGCTGAATATGATGGACAAGATGGCAATCCCGCCTATATCGCGGTGGAAGGAAAGATATACGATGTCACTAATTCTTCATTGTGGTCTGGGGGAGTTCATAATTCACACCAGGCAGGGCAAGACCTTACAGAGGAAATACTAAACGACTCACCACATGGGACTTCAGTGCTTAGTAGAGTACCCATGATTGGCGAGATAGTCGAGTAGGAGTGCCTATGAGTACAGTCAGAATTCTCGCTTATATAAATGTGATATTGTTGTTTCTACTAGCGTCCAGCTTTATTTTGAGACGAATAAAAAAATATACAAGCATAGAGACCGGTCCAGGATACAACAAGGCGCTAAAGATCATGGGAAAGCTTCATCCCTATTTGGGTATGTTGCTCATACTGTCGGGGATTGTCCATGGATACATGGCTATAAGGACGGTGCGATTAAACACCGGATATATCCTTTGGGGCTTAATCGTAGTAATGGGGCTTATCAGAGTCTATGGGGCGGTAACGAAAAACAAAAACTGGGTCAAGTTGCACAGGGTCATAGACATACTCGTTTTTATAGCTTTACTGTTCCATGTATTTGCTCGAAACATCATATGACATAGCCTGCAAAGCCACGTAAAAAACGTGGCTTTTATGTTACTCAAATATAAAATGTGTTATAATTCTATTGGCGGTTGATTCGCTACTATCAAAGATACAGGTGGAAGCATAATGAATGAATTCAAATACGGGTTAAGACGGGGAACGGCGGTAGGAATGGGATACTTTCCCGTTTCTTTTACTTTTGGACTCCTTGCAGTCACATCAGGGCTGTCTCCTTTGACTGCAGTGGCCATATCCATGACCAACCTGACTTCGGCAGGACAGTTTGCGGGGATACGGCTCATCGGCTCTCAGGCGACATATTTGGAGATGTCAGCGGCGATGTTTGTGATAAATATCAGGTATGCCCTAATGGGGCTTTCCCTTTCTCAAAAATTAGATGAAGAGATATCCAAGTTGGAAAGAGCCATAATGAGTTTTGGGATAACGGATGAAATTTTTGCAATAGCATCCCTGGAAGATAAAAAAATATCCTTCCAGTATATGATGGGACTAGTGTCTATGCCCTATATAGGCTGGTCTGTGGGAACACTCATAGGAGCAGCCACAGGAGCTTTCATACCGGAAACGCTTCAAAATGCAATGGGCATAGCCTTATACGGGATGTTCATCGCTATAATCGTGCCTGCTTCAAAAAAATCGATGCCTGCTTTGGCGGTTATCGGAGTTGCTGTATTTATAAGCTCTTTGTTTTACTGGAATACTGCATTTAGCTTCTTGTCTCAGGGATGGAGCATGATAATTTCAGCGGTCTTGGCGTCTCTGGCAGGAGCGTTAATATTCCCAAAGGGAGAGGAGGGGAACTGATATAAACGGCAATATTATATTATACCTATCACTTATGGCCGTGATCACATACGCCGTAAGAGTCCTGCCTATGGTTTTGTTCAGCAAAAGGATAAAATCAACTGGGGTTCAGTCCTTTTTGTTTTATCTGCCTTATGCAGTTTTGGGTTCCATGACTTTTCCCGCAATACTATTTTCAACAGGCAATCCCATTTTTGCATCTGCCGGGATGACAGTGGCCATACTCCTTGCATATATGGAAAAAAGTCTTTTGACTGTAGCACTAAGCTCAGTTGCGACAGTTTTTATAATGGAATTTATTTTCAAGTAATCTCTGCCTCCCTGTCGATAGTATAGTGAGAATCCTAGAAAGTTTTAGCATAATATGCTATCATATGAATTACAGAGGTGATGAAATGAAAATAGTAGTACTTGACGGATATACATTAAATCCAGGGGATTTATCTTGGAATGATTTTTTAAAACTGGGTGAACTGACTGTGTATGATAGAACTTCCAGAGATGAAATCTCCAATCGCGTAGGCGATGCTGAAATAGTTCTCACAAACAAGACGTCCATCGATAAAGACTTGTTCAAAAACAACAAAAATATAAAATACGTCGGAGTATTGGCTACAGGCTATAACGTTGTAGACGTAGCTGCAGCCAAGGATGCAGGCGCGGTGGTTTCAAACATACCGGATTACGGCACTCACGCGGTAGCCCAGTTTACATTTGCACTTCTGCTTGAGCTATGCCATCGCGTACAGCTTCACAGCGATGCGGTAAAGTCCGGACAATGGTCCCGCAGCACGGATTTTTGCTTCTTTAATCATCCTTTAACTGAGCTTTCAGGAAAAACCATGGGTATCGTAGGCTTTGGAAGGATAGGCCGCCAGACGGCTAGAATTGCGAAGGCCTTGGGTATGAAGATCGCCGTTCACAGCAGAAGCATGCCGCAAACCAACGAATTTGACGAGCTAGAGTGGTACGGAGACATTCATCACCTTGCCAGGGAATCCGACGTCATAAGCCTTCATTGTCCATTGACTGAAGAGACAAGGGGGATCATAGATGAGCCTGTCCTTGATATCATGAAAGAAACCTCTTTTCTGATAAATACGGCCAGAGGTCCTTTAGTGGATGAAAAAGCTCTTTATCAGGCTCTGAAGGATAAAAAAATTGCAGGAGCAGGACTGGACGTATTAAGCAAAGAGCCTCCAAAGGAAGACAGTCCTTTATTCGGTCTCGATAATGTATTGATCACTCCCCATATAGCTTGGGCTGCAAAGGAATCCAGGGAGAGGCTGATGAAGATTGCATATGAAAATCTCAAATCATTTTTGGAGGGGAAACCTGTAAATTTGGTGTGATAATAAGAAAGTCAGGTGAAACTAGTGAAGATATACAAAGGGATATACATGCTTAAGCTCCCGGTCTTGATGTCAGGGGAGGAAGGGTTTTTATATCCGACTGTAATAAGTGATGAGTCAAGCACTGTTCTTGTAGACACGGGATTGGAAGGAAGCGAGCATCTCGAAAACATCATAGAACAATTCACAGACAACGGAGTCATATACAGCGACTTGGATACGATTATACTTACTCATCAGGACTTTGACCATATAGGCGGACTTCACGGCATCCTGGAGTCCGTCGACAAGAGCGTAGAGGTTTACTTTCACGAAGCGGAAAAAGGCTATATAACTGGGGATCGGGAGCTGATTAAAAGCAGTGGAAAGACGATGCCCTCACTTGTTAAGCTTCTCATGAATAAGCTCCACAAGGATAAGAGCCACGCCAAGGAAGACAACTCCGACATTAAAATTATAAGGCTGCTTCACCACGACGACTTACTGGATTTTGCAGGAGGAGTACGCGTTATACATACTCCGGGACATACTCCCGGCAACATCTGCTTATATCATTTAGAAAGCAAGACCTTGATTGCAGGGGACACCCTTAACATCTCCAACGGTGTGCTTACCGGAGCCAATCCTTTATTTACTCCAGATATGGAGCAGGCGGCAAAGTCTCTTGAGCTACTTACATCTTACGATATCGAAAGAGTCATTTGCTATCACGGAGGTCTCTACGAAGGCGACTGCAACGGTGCCATAAGAGAACTCGTCAATGCCAACATATAAAAATAAGATCAGCCCTTTGGCTGATCTTATTTTTATATCGCCCAATTCCCATTTGCGAAAACAGAGGTTTCTTTACCACTTTCGTCTATGCCGGTAATATTCATATCCTCAGAACCTATCATGAAATCCACATGGGTTAGAGAATCGTTGACACCTGCTTTTTCAAGTTCCTCATCATTCATTTTCTCTCCGTCTTTTATGCACGTGGGATAAGCTTTTCCCAATGCAAGGTGGCAGGATGCGTTCTCGTCAAACAAGGTGTTTTTAAATAGCAGGCCTGTGTTTGATATTGGGGAGTCATATGGAACCAATGCCACTTCTCCTAAATATCTTGCGCCGTCATCTATGGACAAAAGCCCCTTTAGAACATCTTCCCCTGTATCTGCTCCAAAATCGACGATTTTGCCATTTTCAAACTTGAAGTAAAATCCATCTATCATATTTCCGCTGTAAAACAATGGCTTCGTGCCATATACGACTCCCTCCACCCCGTATTTGTCGGGAAGGGTAAATACCTCTTCAGTAGGCATGTTCGCAATAAAAAATCTGCTTTTACTGTTGTATTCTCCTCCACCTGTCCACACATGCCCTTTTGGTAGACGGACGACAAGGTCCGTTCCGTTATTAGAAGAATAGACCAGCTTATCAAAGGCGTTTTCGTTTAAAAAATCGATTCTTTTGCTTAAATTTTCCATATGATCATTCCAAGACTTTTCAGGATCATCACTATCTATTCTGTTTGCTTTAAGAATCGCCTCCCAAAGCATGTTCATTCCTGCTTCTTCCTCTTGCTTAGGAAATAGCGACTTAGCCCATTCTTTACCGGGTATGGCCGCCACGCACCAGGAGTTAATGTTATTCATTGTATATTTTCTGAATTCCTTCATGGCGATGGAGGAGGCCTTGTTGCTTGCGGCTATTTTTTTAGGATCTGCATCCTTTAGAAGCTCCGGATCTTGATTTATTATCGACAAAAATGCCGCACCTTCTTTTGCGTAGGAAACCATCCCTTCCGCATACCACTGAGGGAATTTTTCAAATACCTCCATTGGAGCATAGTGATATTTCATTTTTGAAATTTTCCCGTCGTTCCAATTTACGTGTACCTCTTTAGCGCCCTCTTCGTAAGCATGCCTTGCAGCCATCCGAACAAATTCTGCTGCGTCAACAGAAGCAGATATAACCAAAGTCTGTCCCTCCTCCAGGTTTATTCCCGTAGTAATGCACAGCTTGGCATATGCCTCTTTAAAATTATCGATATTTTGCATATTATCACCCTTTTCCTTAATTTTATATGTCATTGTATTTTAATTCCCGTTCCACGCTTGAACACAGCCAGAGACGCTGCAAAACCGATTATCATAAATATAAATGCCAAAGCGCCATGTACATAGATATTGTCCTCGTAGACTCCCAGGTATGCGTATCTGGTGATATTGACCAGGGGATATATTGGGTTTATGAATCTAATTGCAGAAAGTATGCCCCTCAGCTTGGATATCTCAAAAAACACCCCTCCAAGGTATGACATAGGGGTTATCACTATAGATAAAACGAAGTTCATCTTTTCAAATCCATCAAGTGCCAAACCGGATATGAATCCTATTGAAGAAAACACAAAAGAGGTAAGCATCAATGAGAAGAAGAAGAAAACAGGGGAGTAGATCCCGCTTCTTACAAAGGGCAGCGTGGCGACGTACGTCAACGTCCCTATAAGAGTCCCCCTCACCATGCCCCCCAATATGAAAGCTGCAGTCTTTTCTATATCTGATATGGGGTAGCTGTTGAGATCTTGAACCGTGTTCATGTACTTTTGCGATATCAGTGAAAAAGACGGGTTTTGGAATGACGCAAAAATAGCACCCATCGTAGCAAGGCCAGGAACTAGAAACTGCAGATAGTTGAATCCTTCAAAGGCAATAGACCTGGTGCTCAGTATGCCGCTGAATATCCCAAGGTAAAGAATGTTTGATATCAAGGGAGCCAATATAGTTTGAATGGACACTCTGGAAAACCTGTGTATCTCGCGAAACAGCAATGTCAAAAATCCGGTCCTATTGTAAAATATCTTCATTTCATTATTCCTTTCCGCTTTTTATAAGCTGAAGGTACACATCTTCAAGCTTTTCTCTCTCAATTGATATGTCGACAAAATCTCCTCTTTTAAGCGCTATGGAGTTTAAGAGGAGCGGAAGCTTGGCTTTGTCAACCTTGAAGTCGATTTGGTTATGATGAGTAACCTCTGCATGGAACTCCTTTAAGGATTCCCACTCCTGTCCATCCACCGGGCTATCAAAGCAAATTGACACCCTTACCTCCCGCCCGAATCTATCCATTAAGATTTCTTTTGGCTCGTCGGCAACGATTTCTCCTGAATTGATTACCATTATCCTGTCGCAAAGTCTTTCTGCCTCCTCTATATAATGAGTAGTCAGAATTATCGTCAAACCTGACTTGTGAAGCTCGAGGAGGAAGTCGTACATATTGTGGCGCATTTCGATATCCACTCCGGCTGTAGGCTCGTCAAGTATGAAGATTTCAGGCTTGTGGACTAGAGCTTTTGCCATCTGGAACCTTCTTTTCATGCCTCCTGACAGTTCCCTTATATAGTTGTTTCGCTTTTCAAACAGATTTAGCTGGTTGAGAAGATGATGGATATATTCCTTGTTCCTCTTGATTCCAAAATAACCGGATTGCTTTTTCAAAACTTCTTCGACAGAAAAGAAATTGTCAAATCCGCTTTCCTGTGGGACTACTCCCAACAGCTTTTTTGTTTCAAGCTCGTTTTTATCTAAGTCATATCCACCTATGCTTACCTTTCCGGAGGTTTTTTTTACGTTTCCAGACAATATGTTTATAAGCGTGGTCTTTCCGGCTCCGTTTTGGCCGAGAAGCGCTGCAAATTCTCCTTTTTCTATGTTGATGTTTACGTCTTTAAGAGCGATTTTTCCATCCTTTTTATAAATCATGTTCAATCCTTCTGTTATTAACATCCTCATCACGTTCCTCATAATTTTTCAACAACAACTATTATACCCGAAAGCCTGGGAATTGACACATTTATTTAAAAGTACTTTTAGTGTCAACGAGTTTGGGTATCCATAATATATCATTAAGAAGATCTATTTGACTTGAGGGAGGTCGCAAGAATGAAAAACACTCTTTATCTAACTTTAAAAATAACTGCAGGAGTTCTGTTGGCTTCAGTCACAGGAAAGCTGCTTGGTTTGGATTATTATATGTCTGCAGGAGTCATAACGATGCTAAGCCTTTTGGAGATCAAAAGAAAGTCGCTGTTTTTCGGGTTTCAGAGACTCTACACCGGCGTCATAGCCATCAGCATAGCATCTTTGTTTCTCCATCTCACATCCTTTACCCTTTGGGGCTTTGGGCTTTATCTTGTCATCTTCATCCCGGTTGTACTAAAGCTTGATGCCAAGGCGGGACTCGTCGTCAATACCGTGCTGGTCAGCCATATCTACGATATAGGAAGAGTGGACTTCCACGTCATTGTAAACGAGCTTTCTCTTCTTGCCATCGGAATAACGATAGCACTGATATTAAATCTCCATGTTCCGGTTTATGAAGACAAGATAAGAAAAATCATGAAAGAGACTGACGAGACCTTCAAGGAGACCTTGAACATGATGGCCTCATGCCTGGAGAGCAGGTGTAAAATAGAAGGGGTCAGCTCAAACATTTCCAAGTTGCGCGGGCTCATCGCAGATGGACTTGAAAAGTCCTACGAATATGTCAACAGCTACTATTTCAAGACAGATGACTATTATTCCAGGTACTTCTCTATGAGAAAAAGCCAGATCGGAAGGATGCGCTATATGCAGGAACATTGCAAAAACGTCTTCACTACACTGGAAGAGGCAAAGCCACTGGCAGAATTTACATATGCTGTGTCAAGGGAATTTGATGAAGAAAATCCTGCAACGGAACTTCTAGCCGGGATAGAGGACCTTAGAAACAAATACAGAATTTCATCTCTTCCAAGAACTAGGGCAGAGTTTGAAAACCGGGCAGTTCTATTTCAGTTTCTAAACGACCTTGAGGAATTTATCAGAATCAAGGTGGAGTTTTTGGCATCCTAGCAAACAGGCAAAATACTACTTGATTAGCTAAACTATAATTTGTAAAATATCTATTATAGCCATATCAGAAAGGGAGACATAAAGTGAGAATATTTCCGTGGAATAGAAACAACAAGCGAGTAATGGAATCGGAGGAGGATAATAAGTACCTGGAAGATATGTTCGCATTGGTTTATTCGGACATTATGGAATACTTGGAGATCATGCGACTTACAGAATCAGAAATCAAATCTCTTCCTTATTTTTCTCGATCAAAAGTCAAAAAAGCATTCGCCCAATCCATAGGTTTAAGCGTCGACGACCTGAACAGGGAATTCTTGGAGATCAAAAATTTCTTGTATACCATAGAAAGAGACATCAAGGTTAAAAACTTCATCAAACTGGATGAAAAGCTTAGGACTTACGCCTTCAAGTACATTCCATTGATTGACAAACTATTACCCCTATCGGAATTCTACTTATCCGTGCCAGAGCAGTTTAAGAGGTCAAATAGAAAGAGAGGGGATTTTGCAGGCATCGATGAAGAATACGAAAAACGAAGAATGCAAATAATACATCTACACGAAAACTTGACTGGAATATATAGGGTGATTGCTGTGGAATAGGGAAAAGAAGGTGTCATAATGATTAAACTTGCAAAATATCTAAAACCGTTCAAACTTCAAATCGCATTCATACTTTCTCTGATCTTTCTCCAGACTATCGGCGATCTCTTTTTGCCTACTTTGATGGCAGGCATCATAAACGAGGGGGTGATGAAAGGCGACACGAGCTTCATTTTCACAACAGGCGCTCAGATGATGGGCATTGCCCTAATCTCAGGCATAAGCGCCATCACAGCCGCCTATCTCTCTTCGAAGGTGTCCGTGGGTCTTGGGAGGTCTTTGAGGAAAATGGTCTTTGAGAACGTAGAGAGCTTTTCATTGGAGGAGTTCGACTTGTTTGGCACATCTACCTTGATTACAAGAAATACAAACGACATAAACCAAATCCAACATGTGACGGTAATGATCATGCGAATGATGATTTCAGCTCCCATGATGGCTGTAGGCGGGGTAATCATGGCTCTTTCAAGGGATGTTCCCTTAACGGGAATGCTTGGGATTGCCATATTATTTCTCGCTCTCTTCATATTTATAGTATCCAGACAGGTAATTCCGCTCTTTACCCAGATACAGAGCAAGGTAGACAAGCTAAACCGCGTCACCAGGGAAAAGCTGACCGGAGTCAGAGTCATAAGAGCCTTTGACACCGGCAAGCTGGAAGAAAAAAGATTTAATGACGCAAACACTGATTTAACAGAAACTTATATCACGGTCAACCGCATAATGGCTTTCATGATGCCCGTAATAATGCTGATAATGAACTTAAGCTCAGTGTCTATTCTTTGGCTTGGCTCCCGCAGGATTGCCGGAGGAAACATGAACTTGGGGGATTTAAGCGCATTTACCCAATATGCAATGCATATAATGATGTCCATGTTGATGCTTTCCATGATGTTCGTCATGGTGCCGAGAGCTCAAGCAGCAGCAAATAGGATAAATGAGGTTCTGGAGGCAAGGCCTGGGATAGCAGACCCAAGAATAGTAGATAATAACTTTCAAAAAAGGGGATCGGTGCAGTTTAAGAGTGTGTCCTTTTCGTATCCGGGAGCTCAAAATCCTGTTTTAAAGGATATATCATTCTGTGCTGAACCGGGAGAAGTCACCGCTATAATCGGAAGCACCGGTTCCGGCAAATCTACGATTGCAAACCTGTTGCCTCGATTTTACGACACGACTACCGGAGAGATTTTAATAGATGGGGTTGACGTAAAATCAGCGGCCATGAAGGATATCAGAAACAAGATAGGGTTTGTTCCGCAAAATGCCGTGTTATTCTCAGGTACCGTGGGTGAAAATATAGCTGTGGGGAACCCAAAAGCAGACATGGATGAAATAAAAAAAGCGGCAGCCATTGCACAAGCTGAAGAATTCATCCTCGAATTCAATGACAAGTACGAACACCTTGTAACCCAGGGAGGCAGCAACTTAAGCGGAGGACAAAAGCAAAGGTTGTCAATTGCCAGGGCTCTGGTTAAAAAACCTGAGATATATATTTTTGACGATAGCTTTTCAGCCCTCGATTTTAAGACAGACTATAAGGTGCGAAGGGCTCTTAAATGCGAAACAAAAGATGCCACAGTAATCATAATCGCTCAGAGGGTAGGCACTGTAATGGATGCAGACAGAATCATCGTCCTTGACAAGGGAAGAATCACAGGTACAGGAAAACATGAGGACCTTTTAAAAAGCTGCAGCGTTTATCAGGAGATCGTTTCCTCCCAGATGGAAAAGGAGGAAGCCTCATGAGTGAAAATCAATTTAAAAATAGAAATCAACAGGACCATAAACCTGGTGGAAATCCTTTGCGCCCGGGGGGAGGTCCCATGCGAGCCATGCAGATGCCCGTTGAAAAGCCAAAGGATTTTAAAGGAACATTCAGAAGGCTTTTATTGTATCTTAAGCCATACAGAATTCACCTGGTTACAGTGTTTTTCCTTGCACTAGCGAGCACTACCTTCAACATCGGGGCACCCAGGGTGATGGCGCTTGCAGTCAACAGGCTGCAGGAAGGCTTTGTATCTTCCCTTGGCATCGACTTCGATTATATCGGCATGATACTTGTTGTTTTGGCAGCAATGTACGTTTTAAGCTCCCTTTTCAATTTATCCATGGGCCTTGTGATGTCGGGAGTATCCCAAAAGACTGTTCGAGACCTTAGAAGGGAGGTTGATCTCAAGTTTTCAAAGCTTCCCCTTAGCTATTACGACAAGCATCCTCATGGAGACATGTTAAGCCGCGTGACAAATGATGTCGATACAATAGCGAATACCTTGCAGCAAAGCTTGACTCAGATGATAACCTCAACAGTCTCTATTATAGGCTACATAGCAATGATGCTTACGATAAGCCCTGTACTGACGCTGATTGTAATGGCAACCCTGCCTTTTTACGTTATCGTTACCGCCAACGTGGCAAAGAGGGCTCAAAAGTACTTTGCGGCTCAGCAAAAGGAACTAGGTGATTTAAGCGCCCACGTTGAGGAGATGTTTTCCGGCCATAAAATCGTCAAAGCTTACAACATGGAATCGGATTCCATAAAAAAGTTCAAAGAAATCAACGACAGGCTCTACAGTCAGGGCTGGAAGGCTCAATTCGTCTCAGGCATCATGTTTCCTCTTATGAATATCATAAGCAACATCGGCTACGTGTTCATAAGCGTTATCGGAGGCATATGGATAACGGGAGACATCCTCAAAATCGGAGACATACTAGCATTTATCCAATACTCGAGGTCCTTTACCATGCCCATCGTACAAACTTCAAATATTGCAAACATCCTGCAGTCAACTATCGCTTGCGCAGAGAGGGTGTTCCAGATATTAGACGAAACTGAAGAAGCCTCCGACAATAAAGGGGATGACTTTAAGGAGAAACTTGCAGGCTCTGTTGAATTCAAAAACGTATATTTCAGCTACACCTCGGAAATCCCGTTGATCAAAGACATGAACTTAAAGGTGGAACGAGGACACACAGTAGCAATCGTAGGTCCTACGGGGGCAGGAAAGACCACGCTGGTTAACCTATTGATGCGATTTTACGAAATCGATTCAGGTACAATAACTCTCGCAGGTGTGGATATTAGAAACCTAAGCAGAAGCAGGCTTAGAAGACATTTTGGGATGGTCTTGCAGGACACCTGGCTATTTAACGGAACCATCCGGGACAATATTCTCTACGGCAGGGAGGAAGCGACAGAAGATGAAATGATCAGCGCAGCGACTGCAGCAAGAGCTGACCACTTCATCAGGACTTTGCAGGATGGTTACGACACTGTCCTAAACGAAGAGGCAAGCAATCTTTCCCAGGGACAAAAACAGCTGATCACAATAGCACGGGCACTGTTGGCAGACCCGCAGATTTTGATCTTGGATGAAGCTACCAGCAGCGTAGACACCAGAACGGAGCTTCTCATACAAGAGGCTATGGGAACCTTGATGAAAAACAGGACCAATTTCGTAATTGCCCACAGGCTTTCCACCATAAAAACCGCAGAAACAATACTTGTCATGGACAAGGGGAGCATAATTGAGATGGGAAATCACCATGATCTAATGGAAGCAAATGGCTTCTATTCAGATCTATACAAGAGCCAGTTCGCAGGCTATGAGATATGAGCCCGGTGTTTATACCTGATTACACTGGGTATATTATAAGTGACAAAGGAAAATGATCGATGAAGGGGAGCCCAAAAAATTAGTCAAAAGCCTTTCAAATCGACTAACCGACAGCTGCGGCAAATGTCGAATAAAGGAAACTTACGAGTGATAGAAGAGCAGGCAGTCCCAAGAAGATCATCGGTACTTTGATTAAATACATTAGCCACCTGAAAGGAATGAAGGAATGACTAATGAAGAAGTGTCTTAGGGATCGGGAGTAGTCAATAAAAGGCGAAACCGGTCCTTAAGGCTTTTATGCACGATTTTATAAAAAAAAACGTATTTTGTGTTTAACAAATATATCCGCGGGTATATAAAAGGTACAAAGGAATAAGGTTCAAATCTTAAAAGGGTAAATCCTTGAAAGATAGAATCGATAGCCTTTGAATCCACATTAGCCACCAGAAAGGAACAAAGATGACTAATGCGCGAAGGGCTTAAGGATCGGAAGTAATCAAGTTGATGAAACCGATCCTTAAGTCATTTTTTGTCCTCTGTAAGGAGCAGCTCCTTAAGGGATTGGTGCCTGAAAACAACTTGTATCACACTTTTTAATATGAGAAAGATAATAGGACCCATGATGATACCTATGCCTCCAAGGGTCTTGATTCCTACAAACATAGCCCCCAACGTCAAAACAGGATGTACTCCAATCTGAGAGCCTACTATCTTTGGTTCGATCAACTGCCTTACGATCATAACGATGCCGTACAGGACCAACAAGGAAATGCCTGTCTTAAAGTCATCATTGATAAATGAAATTATGGACCAGGGGACTAAAAATCCTCCTGTCCCGATGACCGGCAAAATATCAACCACTGCGATTATGGCCGCTAATGCCAACCCGTATTGCACTCCTATTATTGTGAATCCTATGAGAAGCTCCGTAAAAGTAATGCTCATTATGATCATGTAAGCCCTCAGCAGTCTAACTACTGAATTAAGTATGCTGATCTTTATGTCGTCAAACCTGTTTATCCAAATTTGGGGTGCCTGTTTGTATATAAAATTTGTTATTTTATCCCTGTCGCTGGAAATAAAATATGTGGAAAGGATCATCACAAATAAAAATATTACAGCTGAGGGTATGGATATGGCTGTATTCAAAACTCTTCTCACAAGGTCGTTTATTATCTCTCCTGCAGATGCTATGATACCCTCCAGAACATCTCCCAAAATGGCTGCTACTTCATCAGGCAATCCGGCAAATAGATTATTGCTGCCCTCGCTGATTTCCAGCACCTTTAAGTAAACCTCATTAAACAAACCTGGGATTATCTCAAATAAATCTCTTGCTTCTGAGACGATTCTTAGGACTATAAAAGTGGCTACAAATGAAAGCACTCCCAAAAGGAATATAACCGCTACAAAGGAGGCGATCTTCCTGGGTATGTTTTTCCGGATTAAAAATCCCACGACAGGCTCGATCAAAAAAGCCAATAAAGCGGCAAATACAAAAGGAGCTATATATTGAAATGTTTTAAACACCAACCAGGTTCCACCAATGATTGCGGCTAGGTTAATAAAAAATCTTATGACTTTCTTTTTATCAAAATGCGCGTTCACGAGCCACATCTCCTTTATGCATATTTTTAGCTTATATATCTATATTACCATAAAATCTAAATTTTTATCCAATAAGTAATTGCTATCTTGTAACACTTGTGCTATAATTGTAAAAAAGTCAAAGGCAACGGCGCATTTATTTTTTAATAGATGTGTCGTTTTTTTGTTGATAAGGAAGTGACTTGATGAAAATCGCATGCTGCTTGGATAAAGACGACAAAATCGTCTCTATAAACGATTGGACCGTCCTGAAAATATTTGAAATCGACAACTTTAAAACTAGGCAGGTTCAAGAGATATTTTCAAGCCGATCTAGTTCAGATTCCTTAAGTGATAGGCGAAATTTTGCCAATTACGTTCTTTCCTCCCTTGGAGATTGTAAAATACTTGTAGCCTCAAAAATAACAGGTGTATTCTATATTTTACTTGAGAGTGCAGGATTTGAGCTTTGGGAGGTCGATGGAGATCTTAATGATGTATTAAACAGCTTTATACCAATGATGGATGATGCCACGCCGAAAAATCCTTCTGCCACACAAACCGGCCTTTTAAAAAAGGATGAAGGCATATTGACCTTTAACCTTAAAGAGGCTCTAATTCAATGCCCAGAAGCTTCATCTAAGAAATTATTACTTCCGCTACTTGAAGAAACACCCTTTTTTCAGCTTAATGTTTTATGCGGGCACATACCGCCCTGGTTTGAAACCACTTTAAAAAGCATGGGCTTTGATTATAAGGCGGTAGAACTGGAAAACAAGCTAGTCAAAGCGGTTATTGAAAAAAAGGTTTGCAGCAGTTAGTTTTTTTTAAATCGGCCATATTATCCCTCTATTATATAGAGATAAGATACCCTGATCGCACTGTGCGTCAGGGTATCTTTATTGTAGGTCTATGTTTACAAAACCTTTAATTGCAAGAAGCTGTATTAATCTATATAATATTTCTTAGGCGTGTCACGCTTGAAAAGGAGTGGGCAAATTGTTTGAGATACTTTCAACTGTTTTCAGATATATTTTTATAGTCATAATATATTATTTTGTTTATGGGATCATCAGGCTCATATACCTGGACATATCAACTACGACCCATACCGGCAAAAAGCTCAGCGGTAAAGATCCGTATTTAAAGCTCATAAATAGGAGAGAGAGCTTGAACTTTAGAGTTGAAGAGAGCTATTTTCTTGATGGGGCAACATCTTTGGGAAGATCCAACAAAAATGAGATATGCATCAAGGACCCCTTCTTATCAGGGGAACACGCTGCTTTTCACAACAAGAAAGGTGCATGGTACGTGTACGATTTAGGCAGCAAAAACGGAACATTTGTCAATGATGAACAAATTGATTCTCAACCTTACGAGCTGACTGACGGAGATACTGTGCATCTGGGTCAGGTTAATTTTATTTTCGTTGATGTCAGAGAGGTTTGATTATGGACAACATATATAGTATATACAAGCCAGTAAGAATGGTCATGCTTTTCAATTTATTGGCCTTTATCCTTATCTTTTTTTACGAGGGTAACTATGACTACTCCACGCTTTTATGGGGCCTTGGCATTATCATGTTGATCTATCTGGTTTATACTTTGATCAGATGGAAGAGCTGGGGAGACGAGTATCTGTTTCTTATAGCCTCAATGCTTGTCAGCATTGGGCTCGTGATGATTTACAGACTGAATCCTGAAATTGGACAAAAGCAGATAATCTGGTTCTTAGGCGGTACCTGCCTGTTTTTTTTCATCTATTTGGTTTTCAATGCAGTCCCGGTGTGGAGCTCTAAAAGACTTTACTATGTTTACCCCCTATTATCTTTTGTTCTCTTTTCCCTTACATTGTTTTTTGGCAGAAGAATAGGAGGGGCCATCAACTGGATCAGCATAGCCGGCATCACCATACAGCCTTGGGAGATTATAAAGCTTCTATTCGTATTTTTTTCCGCAAGCTACTATAAGCACAGAGATAGCCTTAAAAGCCTAAATTTCACTGTTAGGGGACACGACATTCAAGTAAAAAGCATATATATCTACGGTATCCTCTCGTATATGCACATGGGTTTTCTGATTTTGCAAAGAGAGTGGGGAGGCGCCCTTTTGTTCTTTTCAATTTACTTCACTCTGTTGTATATTTTTGAAAGCAACGTCAAGTTCATGCTTGCCAATGTGATTTTAGCGGCTCTCGGCGGATTATCCGGAATTCTTTTTCTTAGCCATATACAAACAAGGATCGATATATGGCTGGATCCCTGGGCTGATATATCAGGAAAAGGATATCAAATCACACAATCTCTTTTTGCCATAGGCAGCGGAGGGTTTTTTGGTACCGGAATTGGCCTTGGAAGGCCGGAACTTATACCCGCAGTCCACACTGATTTTATCTTTTCAGCAATATGCGAGGAAATGGGCATTTTCGGAGGTGCTGGTGTAATTTTGCTTTATTTTCTTATGGTATACAGGGGGATAAAGATTTCTCTAAAAATCGAAGATGTTTTTTACAAGGCTCTCGCTCTTGGCATTACCGTCATGGTGGGTTTTCAAACCTTTATTATAATAGGGGGCGTGATTAAGATGATTCCCCTCACAGGCATTACCCTACCGTTTATTAGTTACGGAGGAAGTTCACTGATTTCAAGCTTTATAGCCCTGGGCGTGCTACAGGCAATATCAAGTGGAAAATCATTTCACATGGAGGACAATCATGAAAGAAAATAAAAAGGCTCTTAGGGTCTTGGCAATAGTTTGTATGCTTTTTCTTTCCCTCATAGGATATCTGACATACTTCGAGATATTTTTAAAAGAATCTGTGGTGGCAAATTCCTACAATAAACGCCAGTGGGAATACTCCAACAACAAACTGAGAGGTTCCATATACGACAGAGACGGCGAAACCTTGGCCTATAGCGAAGGAGAGGGAACTGACCAAGTAAGGATCTATCCTCACAATGGGCTTTACAGCCATGTGATTGGATATCATTCGATAATATATGGGAACTCATTTCTCGAGTCTGTTTATCAAAAAGAATTAAGCGGAAACACTCATCTAGGAAATATCTTGGATATAAAAAACAAATTGACAGGTGAAGATGGCTTTGGAAACAACCTCCACCTTACTATCGATCATGAACTTCAAAGGAAAGCTCTGGATTTATTGAAAGGCCGAAATGGAGCTATTGTAGCCGTCAATCCTAAAACAGGAGAGATCTTGGCGATGGCCGGCAACCCAATATTCAATCCTAATGAATCAGATTTGGTTGAAAATTGGTCCATTATGCTGGAATCTCAGGATTCGCCATTTATATCAAGATCGCTACAGGGATTATACGCGCCAGGATCCACATTCAAGCTGGTAACTGCTGCGGCTGCGCTGGAAAACGGGTATGAAAATTATACTTTTGAAGATTCCGGGAGTGTGGTAATTGATGGAATGACCATCAGGAATTCTGGATCTAGATCATATGGAGCTCTTGATCTTACAAGGGCATTTTCTCTATCCAGCAATGTCTACTTTGCCACCTTGGGGGTAGAGCTCGGAGAAAGCATAATGAAATCCGGAGCTGAAAATTTTGGGCTGAATAAGAATCTGCCCTTTAACCTATCGGTTAGGCAGAGTACTTTCCCATACAAAAAGATGGCTCAGACCGAGCTTGCCGCCTCGGCCATAGGGCAGGGACAGATACTGGTGACTCCCATCCAGATGGCAATGGCCGCATCGGCAATCGCCAATGATGGAGTCATGATGGAGCCTTATTTAGTCAGCAATATAACCGATATCAACAGGAATATATTATTCAGCGCGACGCCTAAAAAATACGGCACATCGGTATCTATTCAAACTGCCGAAAAGCTGACCGACATGATGGTGGAAGCTGTCAATAGCGGAACCGGTAAAAATGCCAAGATTTCCGGCGTGCTGACTGCCGGAAAGACCGGAACGGCTCAAAACGAAAAATCCTCTGCTGAGGGAGGGAACGAACACGCTTGGTTTGTAGGATTCGCTCCTGCAGATGACCCTCAAATTGCTGTAGCTGTTATTCTTGAGTATAGCGGTTCATCAGGTGGAAGCGCGGCAGCCCCAATAGCCAAGGGTGTTATGGAAGCATGGCTTAAATAAATAATAATTAATAGAACAGGAGACTTCATATTGAATACTAAAAACTTCACTTATAAAACAACGGGCGTATGCTCAAGGGAAATCAACATCTCATTGAAGGGAAACACCATAAAATGCATCGAATTCGTAGGAGGCTGTGAAGGCAATGCAAGTGGTATTTCCAGCCTGTTGGTAGGGATGGATATAGCTGCTGTTATAGAAAGGCTTAAAGGCATAGGTTGCAGCGGAAGGCCTACATCCTGCCCAGATCAACTTTCAATAGCTTTAGAAGAATTCAATAATGCAATGGACTGACAAAAGGGACTATCCAATGAGGTAGTCCCTTTTATCAGTCCGAATTTTATATTAAAAAAACAAATCTCTTTCCCCGTCTTCTATCCTAGTCAGCCTATCCAATGTAATTTCCCGCATTTTTTCACTTGGCACTATTTGTATGTTCTTTTTTATTACATCTTCTCCAAGCCTTCTCAAATCTTCATCCGCATAATCCATCAAATATTCTTTAAGGGTCAGCATTGCATTTGGATGGCATAAATTGTGGATATTGCCGCTTTTAGCCACCTGCATGAACCTATCTCCGGTTCGTCCCGCCCTGTAGCATGCGGTACAGTAGCTGGGTAAAAACCCTTGCCTTAATAGTGAGTCAATAACATCGGCGGAAGGTCTTTTATCCGCCTTTTCAAATTGATCCTCTACGTTATCCTTGTCGCTGTATCCTCCAACCTCAGTTCTCGAGCCAGAGCTAAGCTGTGAAACTCCCATTTGAATCAGCTCTTCTCTCATTTTAGAGTTCTCTCTTGTTGAAAGGATTATCCCTGTATATGGAACGGCGCATCTCAATATGGCAACCAGTTTTTTAAAATCCTCGTCATTAACCCCGTAAGGGAATTTTTCTGCAGCTACGCCTTTGGCTTTTTTTATCCTCGGCACTGAAATGGTGTGTGGACCTACTCCGTACTTTTCTTCCAGGTGATCCCTGTGCATCAATAGTCCCAATGCTTCGAATTTATGGTCGTAAAGGCCAAATAGAGCTCCTATGCCCACATCGTCAACTCCACCCTCCATAGCCCTGTCCATGGCTGTAAGGTGGTATAGATAGTCGGACTTAGGCCCAGATATATGATATTTTTTGTAGGTATCCTCATGATAGGTCTCTTGAAACAAGATGTACGTTCCTATGCCTGACTCTTTCAGCCTTTTGTAGTTTTCTACAGTAGTCGCCGCTATATTTACGTTGATTCTTCTGATGCTGCCGTTGTCCAGCTTGGTTTTATATATGACGTCCATTGCATGAAGTATGTAGTCAATGGGACAGTTCTCATCATCTTCTCCTGCCTCCAAGGCTATCCTCTTGTGACCCATATTCTCGATTATTCTTACTTCCTTTTCTATTTCCTCATCCGTTAGTTTTCTTCTTCCGAAATCATTTTCACATTTAAATCCACAGTATCCACATTGATTTACGCAGTGATTTGAAACGTAAAGAGGGGCGAACATCACTATTCTATTTCCGTAGATAGTTTCTTTTATATAATTTGCCGTGTTTTTCATCTCGTCTACTAGCTCATCGTCCTCGCATTGCAACAGGCATGCAGTTTCCTCTATCGAAAGGGTCTGAAGCTTCCTTGATTTATCTAGAATCCTCAAGATTTCCTCCTTTGAAGCTTTTTTGCCCTCCTCAAGGAGTGTGTAGATTTTCAGGTCATCTATAAATTTTTTCATGATTTTCCTCCGATTAATATGTTTTTTTGGACAATGCGCTTTTTACGCTAACTCCATTTAATGCTCCAAGTTTTCCCGTCAAGCTTCCGATATCGTCTGTTGTTCCGTCTACGACTATTGATATTACATTTACATCCCGTCCATTGGGGTGGGGAATTCCCATTCTGCCGGCAATGACTCCGGCATGAACATGGAGTATATCATTTATTTTATCTATCTGTTGTGAATCCTCTATAACAATGCCTACAACACCGATTCTGTTATTCATAAATCAAGCCTCCTTTTCCCATATAATCTTGGCAAGAGGGAATGGCTCAAGCGCCCTGTCTAGAATGCCGTGAACGTATGCGATTAAAACTCCGTAGTTGACTATGGGAACCTCGAAGCCGTCTGCCGAGTCAATTCTAAATCCCATCGCCCTATGATTTAGCATGCAGCCTCCACAGTGAACGATTAGCGCATACTGCTCTACATCTTTTGTAAATTCCACCCCTGATACATGATGAAATTCCAGGTCTTTCCCTGTCATCTGTCTAAGCCACCTTGGAATCTTTACAGTACCTATGTCATCTGTCTGACGGTGGTGGGTACATCCTTCAGCTATCAATATCTTGTCTCCGTCCTCAAGGTCATCGATTTTTCTAGCTCCCTTCACCAAAATATTCAAATCCCCCTTGTGTCTTGCAAATAGTATGGAAAATGAAGTCATAAGAATATCCTCAGGGGTATCGGCGCTGACCTTTAAAAAAGCCTGTGAATCTGTAACTACCATTTTGGGCTTGGTTCCAAGCTTGTTAAGCGTATCTCTTAGTTCGTGCTCTTTAGTCACTATAGCCATGGCATCGCTTTCCAGGATGTCTCTGATAGTCTGCTGCTGCGGCAGTATCAGCCTTCCTTTTGGCGCGGACTTGTCGATGGGGGTAACCAATACTACGAAGTCTCCAGGTGAGATAAGATCCCCAATTATTTTGAACTTATCTTCATCCTCAGGAGCTAGCTTTCCGATAAAGTTTTTAAGCTCCTCTATCCCTTGTTTTTTTAAGGCAGAGACGCTGTGTAGCTTCATACCAATAGATTTTTCTATGTTTTTCTTGATAACTGAATAATCTTCCACTAAATCATTTTTGTTTAATACCGGGACTACAGGTATTTTTCTATTTTTAATTTCCTCCACGAGGTTCACTTCGAAAGAAAAATCCGCTTCTTCGCTGCACTCAAATACCACGACTGCTATATCCGTCTTGTTTAGTACTTCAAGGGTCTTTTCTTCTCTAAGCGTTCCGAGTTCTCCTTCATCGCACAATCCTGCTGTGTCTATCATGGTAACCGGACCAATTGGCAAAAGCTCCATGGATTTGTATACAGGGTCTGTGGTGGTTCCTCTAACCTTCGAGACTATGGCCAGATTTTGATTTGTAACTGCATTTATGAGACTTGATTTTCCTGCATTTGTCTTTCCAAAAAACGCTATATGAACGCGGTTCGCCTTTGGGGTGCTGTTTAAGCTCATTTTTTGCTCCTTCCCGGATTTGTTATCCTGTAACTATCAAATAATTTTTCTACTTGATCTTCAGGCAAGATATCTTCAGCAGTCAGATAATCCTTTATTGTGATATCTGATTCGAAGGCCTTGATTGCTATTTCCGACGCCTTTTCATACCCTAAAATGTCGATTAGTACTGCCGACAGGGAGGTGGACCTTTCCAGGTACTCCCTGCATCTTTCTTCGTCAGCCTCCAGGGTCCTTATGCATAGCTCATCAAACTTCTCAACAGCCTTTATAAGAAGCTCAAAAGATTCAAGTATGGAGTGGGCTATCAAGGGCGAAAATGCGTTAAGCTCCAATTGACCTGCACTTGCTGCCATGGTTATGGCAAGGTCATTTGAAATCACTTTATAAGACACCTGCAAGACCATCTCGCATATTACAGGGTTTATCTTTCCAGGCATAATGGTAGAACCCTGTTGCAATGCCTTCATCTTGATTTCGCCTAATCCGCCTTTGGGACCTGAAGCCATTAACCTCAAATCGTTTGATATCTTAATCAGATTGGCAGCACAAGCTTTCAATAGACCGCTGGCCTCAACGAAAACATCCATGTTCTGGGTAGTGTCTACCAATAAATCACTTCTGGAAAGTCCGTAACCCGTTTCATTTTTAATTTCTTCTGTGATTCGGTAGATGTACTCCAGTGAAGCATTTAGCCCAGTTCCTATAGCTGTACCACCCAAATTTGTTTCTCTGAGCCGTTCCTCAACTTTATATATGCGCCATCTATCTCTCGATATGGCTCTTGCATAAGCTCCGAATTCCTGTCCTAAAGTGATGGGGAGGGCATCCATAAGCTGGGTTCTTCCAAGCTTTAAGACTGTTGCAAATTCCTCCTCCTTTTTTTGAAGGCTTGACTGAAGCCCCGCAAGGCTCTCCGCCAAAAGCCTGGTTTTTTCTATGCAGGCTATCCTCATTGCGGTGGGGAACACGTCGTTTGTGCTTTGGCTTAAATTAACGTCGTCAAGAGGGTTGATTATGTCGTATTCGCCTTTGGTTCCTCCGAGGCTTTCGATAGCTAAATTTGCGATTACTTCATTCACGTTCATGTTTAGAGAAGTTCCTGCACCGCCCTGAAGGGGATGAACTATAAACTCGTCATCATAATCTCCGGAAAGTATTCCATCACAGCTTTTTATTATGGCTTCAGCCTTATCTTTATCCAGATACCCTAAAATCTTGTTAACCTTCGCAGATGCTTTTTTGATCTTGACAATGCTTCGTATCAATGATATGTTTGGCTTTTCCTCCGTTAAGGCGAAGTTTTTATATGCTCTAAAAGAATTTATGCCATAGTAGGCAGCCTTATTGATTTCTGCTTCACCTAGAGAATCTTTTTCAATTCGGTAATCATTCATATTATCTGCATCCTTTTTTAATATTCAAAACAATAAAATAAAACCTTGTCTCAACTGAAACAAGGCATAAAAATACAAATATTCATACCAACCCTTCTTTTTTATAGTCAGGTCAACGTATCTTATCGTTTATTTTTACCATCCTTGCTCTCAGAATCAATCCTTGAGTTTAGATATTGTTATATAATTAACTATTAGAATATACTTTATCTGTGTTCTTGTCAAGATATTTTGTTTGACCGCTTATTTAAATAATGATATAATCATAATCAGTCATATATATTCATTATCAGTCACAAATAATCGTATTTGAGAAGGGGAATAAATATGTTTACCGAGGAGCGTCAAGATAAGATTTTTATAAAACTTCAGGTTGAAAAGCGAATAAGCATAGGCGACATAACATCTGAATTTGAAGTATCCGAGTCCACGGCAAGACGGGATTTGCAGGAAATGGAGCGCAGGGGACTGTTGGCCAGGACTCATGGAGGAGCAGTAATCTTGAAAAGAGCAAGCTATGAGCCGAATATCGCAGCTAAAGAAACCGAAAATCCTGAAAGCAAAAAATCGATTGGCAGGTTGGCATCAGGGTATATTCATACTGACGAAACTTTATTTTTAGATTCGGGCTCAACCACCCTGGAGATAGCTAGAGCAATAATGGACAAACAGGTTAAGATAATTACAAATTCCATTCAGATAGCCTGGGAATTGTCTTTCTCAGATACAGTTGAGTTAATCATGCTGGGTGGAGAACTGAGAAAAAGCACCAAAAGCCTAACCGGAGCCATAGCTTTAGACAACATCGTCAAACTGCATGTGGATAAGGCTTTTATAGGTGCCAACGGAATCGATTTTAATGCAGGATTTACCACTCCCAACATAGGTGAGGGAAGGATCAAGGAAATAATGCTTAAAAATTCAAAATATAAGTTTATCGTCGCAGATTCAGACAAATTTGATCAAGTGTTTGGATACTCATTCGCTTCCTTGGACGTTGCGGATTACCTGCTTACCGATAATAATATTGATAAAGAAGTTCATATAAAATATAAAAACGCTGGATGCAATATTATAAATGAAAATGGGGAGTGTTTAAAATGATAATAACAGTTACTTTAAATCCGGCTGTTGATCACAGCATAGAAGTGGATGGATTCAAACCCGGATTAGTCAACAAGGCTTCTAAAACGTACAAAAAAGCTGGTGGAAAGGGAATCAACGTCTCCAAAACCATTAGCTATGCCGGTGGCAAAACTACAGCCACAGGATTTCTTGGGGGCAATACAGGAGAATGGATATCAAGGGAACTGAAAAGTGCAGGTATAATTGATAAATTTATTTTTACAGACAAAAGCACCAGGACAAACATTAAAATAGTAGACACTGCAACTGAAGAGGTAACTGATATAAATGAAAAGGGGGATGAGCTTGATTCTGTGTACTTGGACTCATTGGAATCAAGTCTTTATTCTATGATAAATGAAGGTGACATAGTCGTTCTTTCCGGAAGTCTTCCTGGGGGCATGTCAGAAAGCGTATACGAGACAATGATATTAAAAGGCAGGGAAAAAGGAGCAAATGTGGTCCTGGATGCGACTCAGGAGGCTTTAAAGCTTGCTCTAAGGGCGAAACCTTTTATGATAAAGCCAAACATACACGAGCTCGAAGAGATATTTGACAACCCCTTGAATTCTATGGAAAGCATCAAGAAAGCATGCTATAAATTCATAGAAAGTGGAGTCAGTGTGGTACTGTTGTCCATGGGTGGAGACGGCGCCCTTTTGGTTACCAGTGGCTTTGTTAAAAAGATAGACGGAATAAAGGTAAAGGTTAAAAATACCGTTGGCGCCGGTGATTCCATGGTCGGTTCATTTGTATATAAATACGAACAGACAGGTGATCTGGAAGAAGCATTTAAGTATGCGGTAGCTACCGCAACCGTTCACGTGGGTGAGGGTACTACCTTGGGCAATATGGACTTGATAAAGGGATATATCGACCAAATAACAGTTTACTCAGTCTAGTGGATTGATAGGATAAGCGATATATGGTAAAATAAAGGTGACAAAAAAGAGTCGTGTAAAACAAGTATGAACAAGGTGGGTGATTTATATGCTTAAAATGTGCGTATTGGAAGAGAGCAAAATTTGTGACGATTGCGCAAAGTGCAAGGTTTGCGATCTTGACGTAGTGAAGATATGCGATGACTGTATGGATTGCCTCATCGGAACAGATGAAGACTACATGTTCGTTGAAATAGACGGTCTGCCTGATATAGACGACACCGTTGAGTTTGAGCAGGAAAAGAAACACAAATTTGAAAAATGGATGCATAGAGAACATTAAAATCAGCAGGTTGTTATTGATTCAACATAACAACCTGCTGATTTTTTTCTAAGATTTAATCTTTTCAGCTGTCATCCCTTAATTTTATCATTTTAGCCGCCTTGCGCCTTTGTTCGTCGCTGATTTCCGCATAATGCTTCTTAGTCGTATTTACATCCTTGTGTCCCAAAACATCTGCCACCAAGTAAATATCTCCGCTTTCCCTGTAAAGGTTTGTTCCGAATGTACTCCTTAGCTTGTGAGGAGATATATTCTTCAGGGGAGCTATTATCTCGGTATATTTTTTGATCAGCTTCTGCACGGCGCTAACTCCAATTCTCTTTTTCTGCAAGGACAAAAACATAGCGCTTTCATGTCCAGGGTAGGGGGTAATGGAATTTCTTATCTCAAGATAATCAAGAAGCACTCTAGCAACTTCATCGCTGAAGTATAAGACTACCTGATTTCCGCCTTTTCGAGTTATTACAAAACTGTTGTTGTTGAAATCAAAGTGATTAATGTCAAGTCCCACAAACTCGCTAACACGAATGCCGGTACCTAAAAGCAGAGTAATCATTGCCATGTCCCGTTCCTTGTTAATTTGATGGTACTTCTTTTGATCCTTGGTAAGATGTTGGGCGTTCTCTATAAGATCCAACAGCTTTGCAACTTCGTCCACCTCAAGGCGCACTATAGGCTTTTCACGAATCTTTGGTATGTCAACGAGAAGCGCCGGATTTTTTTTGATTATTTCCTTTTTATAAAAATACTTGTAGAAGGTCCTTAATGTGGAGAGCTTTCTTGCTTTGCCCGTATTGCTGTTTGTATAGGTTACGAACTCATCTGAATTTTTATAGTGGGGAAGAGAGTAGAAGGACAAATACTCCATGAATTTTTCAATTTGGATAGGAGAGAGGTTTTCTACTTCTTCTATGATGATTTCCTTCATGGATTTCTTTTCACCGGGATCAAAGACCTCTTCAGTTAAATAGTGAAAGAAGCTCCTGAGATCAAAGGCATATGCGATCCTGGTTTTAATAGAAGTGGTAGGTTCGATTCCACGAAAAAACGTCTCGCAAAATACCGGCATTTGATTGACGAGTTCACGTAGCTTTAAAGTAAGACGCATGCTTTCTTCTTTTTGAAAAGTTTCTTTTTTATCCGACATCGAGAACAGATCCTTTCAGCTTAAATTGTGACACTTCAATAGTATCATAACTTTCCGTTAAACACAAGTTTAAGGTAGTCTAGCAGAGAAAGAGCATTAAATTCTATTAATTTCTGAGACAAATTTATTTGTATTTAAGAATTAATAGAATTTAATATTCGGCGAAGCCTTCTATGAGAGTTTTTTTCTATAAAAACTCGAATACTCTTTCTCTGCAGACTAATGATTATCTCAAGCAATTTATTAAATTGATGATAATTATTAGGTTCTGTATATGGCGCAGCCATGATGAAAACTTTTATGAAGTAAAAGTTTGAATACATCCCTTTGCTTATTTGCTCATTTGTATTTAGGAATTAATAGAATTTAATATTCGGCGAAGCCGTCTATGAGAACTTTTTTAAAAGTTCGAATACTCTTTCTCTGTATATGGCGCAGCCATGATGAAAACTTTTATGAAGTAAAAGTTTGAATACATCCCTTTGCTTATTTGCTCATTTGTATTTAGGAATTAATAGAGAGTTTTATATAAAAGCTCGAATACTCTTTTTCTATGGGTCCCGATTCACTTTCCTCTTTTCCCTTTCCTGCTGTCTTCTTTTATTTCCACAGGTGTTCGGATAAGGCCTTATTAAAAAAAACGGCTTAAATCGCAAATATGGGCTTAGTTTTTTGAAGGTTATTTCTTTTTTATCTCATCCAAGTCCAAATAAACCGGATCATCGCTGATATCTCTTTTAAAGTGTTTTTCAAAGGACAATGATTTTTTATAACCTAAATACTTGTGAATTTCTTCAGGTTTTATATTGCTTTCGATCAATCTGAGTATGGATGTGTTTCGAATGCTCTTTGAGGTTACGTTGTCTTTAAGCTCTGAATCAACTCTAAGATTCTTGATTATATGCTGTATTGTCCTAACACTTATTTTATCATTTTTTTGACTTGAGAAAAGGTATTCTGATCCCGTTTTATATCTTTCCGTATTAATATAATCATCAATGGCTCTTTTGCACTCATCATTAAGCTTAATAGTTTTTTTTGGAGTTAAAAGAATTGACCCGTTGTAATCAGATATTTTTATTTCCGAAATTTCTGAAGCTTTAAGGGCACAATTTGATATTAGCATCAAAATAGCTATATCTCTATATTTATTCCTATATCTTATTTTCTCAAAAAGTTTGTTCAGTGTCTCTTCGCTCAGGTAGTTGGGCGCTGCAGAAATGGTCTTATATCTTTCTACACTTTCCACAGGGTTTTTTGTTTCTATGAAATTGACGTAACCCAAATAGTCAAAAAATGATTTTAACGAGGTCAGCCTTCGGTTGCTTGTTATGTCACGTTTTTTTTCAACATGTTTAACATGATAAGCAAAAGCATAGATATCTTGAGTCTGAACTTTTTTTAATAACGACGGCATATCGACAGAATCAAAGTCAACAGAATCCACATCAGATCTGCCAATTAAAAATACAAAAAATTTTCGTATATCGTAAATATAAGCTTTTATGGTTTTTTCAGAAAGCTGCATACATGCTTTTAAATGAGCAGCGTAACTGTCTAGAAGCTCTTCACTTTTTTGCACTTTGAAAACTCCTCCCACAGGTCTTTTAATAATTGCGCGTATTTGTATATATGCGCAATTGTTTCATTTTCATTATATCACAGACAACTTAGAAATTTCAAATCAATTCTAAAAACATATTGACTTATATTAATTTAACCCGTATAATAATACTTGTCTCATTTATAGGGGTATAGCTCAGTTGGTAGAGCAGTGGTCTCCAAAACCACGTGCCGAGGGTTCAAGTCCTTCTACCCCTGCCAAATCGATGTCTACGAAGATGATCACCGGTGATCATCTTCTTTTTTTATATAAAAAATCAGCACCTTAGAAAATTGTGCTGATTTTTTGTTCTGCTTATATTTAATCTATCATTTTAAAAACTTATCTATACGTTGACTTCCCCTTTTTCTCCTAGTAAATCCGCATTTGCTTCAAGAATAGGCTTTATGTGGTTTTCAAATAGTTCTACAACCTGCTCAGGGGCGCGACCGATATACTTGCTGGCATCCAATAGGTTTTCCAAATCTTTTTCGTTTAAATTAAATGCAGGATCGCTTTTTATTCTCTCGATAAGATCATTTTCCTTGCCTTCAACTTTTACCATTTTGCCAGCTTCCATCGAGTGAACCCTGATTCTTTCGTGTAGCTCTTGTCTATCTCCACCTTTTTTGACGCCCTGCATAATGATATTTTCTGTAGCCATAAAAGGGAGTTCCTTTTCAATTCGCTGCTTGATTACCTTGTCGTATACGACCATTCCTTCTGATATATTTAAACAGATATTTAAGATTGCATCTACTGCAAGAAAAGATTCTGGAATAGCAATCCTTTTGTTGGCAGAGTCATCCAGAGTCCTCTCGAACCATTGGGTGGAGGCAGTTATTGCCGGATTGAGGGCAGAAATAACGACGTACCTGGCCAATGCCCCAATTCTTTCCGCTCTCATGGGATTTCTTTTATAAGCCATTGCAGATGATCCTATCTGTTTTTTCTCGAAAGGCTCTTCTATTTCCTTTAAGTGCTGAAGCAATCTCATATCGTTGCTGAACTTGTAAAGGGACTGTGCTACGCTGCTTAGAACGTTGCATACTCTAGAATCAAATTTTCTAGGATATGTTTGCCCCGTAACGGCATAGCTTGCTTTAAAACCCATTTCCTTTGCTATAAACTCATCCAGCTTTTGTATCTTTTCGTGGTTACCTTCAAAAAGCTCCATAAAGCTTGCCTGTGTTCCGGTAGTACCTTTTACCCCTCTTAGCTTGACAGTATCTAATACAAAGTCGAGCTCCTCAAGGTCCATCAACAGATCCTGGATCCAAAGGCTTGCCCTTTTACCTACAGTAGTTAACTGAGCAGGCTGAAAGTGAGTAAAGCCCAAAGTAGGCAGATCTTTGTACTCAAGGGCAAATTTAGACAATTTGTCGATGCAGTTTACAAGCTTTTTCCTTACGTTAAGCAGACCTTGAGTGTAGACTATAACGTCTGTGTTGTCTCCCACATAAGCGCTTGTAGCCCCCAAATGGATTATGGCCTTCGCCTTTGGACACTGGTCTCCATAAGCATGCACATGAGCCATCACATCGTGTCTCAACTCTTTTTCATATCTATTAGCTGCTTCGTAATCTATATTCTCGACATTGTCTTCAAGTTCCCTTATCTGCTCATCGGTTATATTAAGACCCTGTTCTTTTTCTCCTTTAGCTAAAGCGACCCATAGCTTTCTCCATGTTCCGAATTTATTGTCATGAGAAAAAATATAGCTCATTTCCTTTGATGCGTATCTTTCAATTAGCGGACTTATATATTCATTAGTCATCAAATCACTCTACCTCCTTGATAAACTTTTCTATTCGGTCTATTCCTTTTCCGATTTCCTCCATACTCGTAGCGTAAGATATCCTGACAAACTTGTCTGCTCCAAAAGCTACACCAGGTACCAATGCAACTTTTTCGTTTTCCAATATTAAGTTGGCGAAATCCATCGATCCTTTGATTAATGTTCCTCTGTACTTTTTGCCGAAAAGCCATGACACGTTGATAAAGACATAAAACGCGCCCTTCGGATAGATATAGCTTAGCTCTTCTATCTTATCCAGTCTCTCCATGCAGTACTTTCGTCTCTTATCATATTCTGAAAGCATTCCGTCCAAAACACATTCAGGACATTTAAGCGCCGCTATCCCTGCGTATTGCGTTATTGACGAAGGATGTGAGACTGCATGACCTTGGATGGTTCCCATTGCCTTGGCAACCTCTGGATTTGCTGCAGTATAGCCAAGCCTCCAACCTGTCATTGCATGTGATTTCGACATACCGTTTACCACGATAGTAAGTTTTTTGATATCTTCATTGAGTGATGCTATGCTGACGTGCTCATCTCCATCGTATATAAGCTTTTCGTATATCTCATCGGATACCACGTATATCTGATGCTTGACTGCGATGTCAGCGATTTCCTTTAGTTCTTCCTTTGAGTAAATTGCACCAACTGGATTTGATGGCGAATTGATATATATAGCTTTTGTTTTATCGGTGATGCTTTCTTCAAATGTCGCCCCTGTCAATTTGAAGTCGTCTTCCTCTTTCGTTTCGACAAAAACAGGTTTTCCTCCCGCTATTCTAACTATTTCAGGATAGCTGACCCAGTAAGGGACCGGAACCAATACCTCGTCACCTTCATTCAATATGCTTTGAAAAGCTGTTGAAAGACTGTGTTTTGCTCCGCTATTTACAAGTATCTGATCTGGTGTATATGACAGACCGTTGTCATTTTTTAGTTTTTCACTTATCAATTCCCTAAGTTCCAATACCCCTGTTGCAGGAGTGTACTTTGTATGTCCGTCTTTTATTGCTTGGATAGCACCATCTTTTATAAATTCCGGCGTATCAAAATCAGGTTCCCCTGCACCAAATCCTACAACATCTTCTCCTGATTTTACCATTTCTTTTGCTTTGGCAGTTATAGCCAATGTTATTGACGGTTTAGTCTCCGCTACTCTGTCAGAAATCATTTTTTTCATTATTTTACCTCCGGATTTATTATATAATAATATTTTTATTTCTTTGAAAGAAATTTATATATATCTTCTACATATGAATATGCTAGTTTTTCCCCGCCAATCTGACTCTTTTTTGAAGTACCCTCTTGGTGAAAATCAGAACCTCCTGTTACCAGCAGGACTTTATTTTTACAAATGCCATAAAACCTAAGCTTATCATTTTGGGTATGTTTCGGATGGTAGACCTCGAATCCGTCAAATTCCTCAACAATCAGCTTCTGAACAACCAATTCGTCCTCGATTAATCCTGGATGTGCCAATATAGCTACTCCATTTAAAGAATGTATCATCTGGATTCCTTCAGAAACTGTCAACTTTTCCTTAGGAACATAGCAGGGTTTGCCCGGAGTAAGATACCTCTCAAATGCTTCATCAAAACTCTCTACGATTCCCTGTTTTAAAAGCTCTCTGGCAAAGTGAGGTCTTCCGATGCTTTCATTATTTTCTATTATTTCATTTATGGGAATATCTATCCCTATATCTTTGAATTTTTCAGCCATTTTAAATGCCCTGTCAATCCGTTTTTTCCTGAGATGATTTAGCACATCGTCTAGGCGAGACAGATCTTTATTGTTGAAATATCCTAGCACATGTATGTCATGACCTTCAAATTCACAGCTAAATTCAATCCCTGGCAATACCTCAACGTCGTATTCATCTGCTAGCTTCAAGGCTTCAAACGAACCGTTAAAAGTGTCATGATCGGTTATAGAGATGGCTTTTAGTCTTCTCTGTCGTGCTTTTTCCATTATTTTTCTGGGTGTCAAGACTCCATCGGAGTATGATGAATGTATATGTAAATCTGCATATTTATTCATAAGCTTCTCCTTTTAAAATCTTTAAACATTATAGCATAAGTGCAGTTTATACAGAAGTTTTTTTCTTATATATAATCAAATCAATTCCATAGGAAATCACTCATAAATCTTTATAAAATTGAACAACTCCTTGCATTTACCTGATTCGTCAATATCTGCAACCAATCCGTTAATCTGAACAGGTCCGGATGCAATTGAGTATTTTCCGGGTCTTTTGCTTAAAAAACCTCTTAAAATTATATTCTTGTCTACCCCTATGACACCATCAAGAGGTCCGGTCATACCCACATCGGTGATATAACCTGTATAATCATCCAATATCCTGCAATCTGCTGTTTGAACATGGGTATGTGTCCCAAAAACCAACGAGGCTCTTTTAGAACAGTAATAACCCATACTGATCTTTTCAGCAGTCGCTTCTGCGTGAAAGTCTAAAATTCTGATCTTTACATCATATGGTATTTCCAAAAGAATTTCATCTATTTTTTTAAAAGGGCAATCAAGGCTTTTAAGGTAAACCAGTCCGGATGTATTTATTACCGCGATTTTCACGCCATCTTTTTCTTTTATGATATAACCCTTGCCTGGGCATGGATCCGGATAATTTGCCGGCCGCAGTATCCAGTCATAATTATCTATATATCCTTCAGTTTCTTTCTTGTCCCATACGTGGTTCCCTGTAGTAATTACATCGACTCCCCAGTCAATTATATCCGAGGCGTTCTTTTCGGTTATTCCCAATCCTGACGAAGCGTTCTCTCCATTTGCTATAGTAAAGTCGATATCAAATTCATCTTGAATGGATTTTAATTTGTCCTTAATGATATTTCTTCCCGGACGACCCACTATGTCTCCCAGCACTAAAATTCTCATCTGTCATCATTATCCTTTCTGTTGCACGTTATATTATAGTATAGCATATTCGGTTGTGTGTTTACTGATATTTGATATAAAAAAAAGGAGATATAATCTCCTTATTTTGCGTATTCAATCGTTCTGGTTTCTCTGATGACGTTAACTTTGATTTGCCCTGGATAGTCCATTTCATTCTGGATTTTTTCAGCAATTTCTTTAGCTACGTGTATCATTTCGATATCGTCAATTTTATCTGGTTTAACCATGATTCTTACTTCTCTACCGGCTTGAATAGCAAAAGTTTTCTCTATACCATCGAATGAGTTTGCAATCTCTTCAAGTTTTTCCAGTCGTTTAATGTAAGAAACCAAAGTTTCTCTTCTAGCTCCCGGTCTTGCCGCCGATATCGCATCTGCAGCCTGAACCAATACAGCTTCAATAGATTTAGCTTCAATGTCACCATGATGTGCTTCTACAGCATGAATTACCTGAGGGGTTTCCTTATATCTTTTAAGAATATCCACACCAATATCAATGTGCGGTCCTTCCACTTCATGGTCCACGGCTTTTCCTATATCATGTAGCAAACCAGCTCTTTTTGCAATTTTGGAATTTACGCCAATCTCGTCAGCCATAATCCCTGCAAGATGAGCTACCTCAATGGAATGCTTTAGAACATTCTGGCCATAGCTAGTTCTGAATCTAAGTCTTCCTAGAAGCTTGATGACTTCCGGATGAAGGCCGTGAATACCTGTATCAAAGCTCGCTTGTTCTCCGTCTTCTTTGATTTTCTGGTCGACTTCCTTCTTAGCCTTGTCTACCATTTCTTCAATTCTCGCCGGATGTATCCTTCCATCTATAATCAGTTTTTCAAGTGCGATTCGTGCAACCTCTCTCCTGATTGGGTCAAACCCTGAAAGGATAACTGCCTCCGGAGTATCATCTATGATAAGATCGATCCCGGTTAAGGTTTCAAGCGTTCTGATGTTCCTTCCTTCACGTCCGATTATTCTACCCTTCATCTCATCGTTTGGAAGGTTTACAACAGATACTGTAGTCTCAGCCACGTGGTCAGCAGCGCACTTTTGAATTGCGTAAGAAAGGATTTCCTTTGCTTTTTTGTCCGCTTCCTCTTTGGCAGAGCTTTCGATCTGTTTCATCAATAGAGCAGATTCTCTTCTGATTTTCTTTTCCACGTCATTTAGAAGTATTTGTTTTGCCTCGTCAAATGTAAGCCCTGATATCCTTTCAAGCTCTGCAACTTCTTTTTCAATCATTGAAGTTAACTCCGCCTCTTTATTCTTCAGGTCATTCATTTTATTTGTTATGCTTTCTTCTTTGCCTTGAATTTGTTCACTTCTTTTATCGATACTCTCTTCTCGTTGTATCAATCTTCGTTCCAACCGCTGAATTTCATTTCTTCTTTCCC
>CAZOTE010000007.1:0-51471 GCA_964582705.1 uncultured Eubacteriaceae bacterium
TCGAAGTAATTGAAACCTCTTTCCAAGAAAGTATCCACCATTTTATTTAGTTGATCATAATCGATGCTTGTTTGATCATCCTTATCTTTTATAGGTAACCTCATCCATCCAAATCCCAGTTTTTTTGTATCCATGTATATCGTCTCCTCTAGTTTTTTTCTGAATCCATATATATACCTTACCACCTAGAGTACACTCCAAGTCAAGATTTTTTACAACTTATTCATAAATATCACGTAATTTATTTTTAAGGTGAGCAGTTTAATCTCTGTGACAATTACCTCTGATGGATTGAGATTCTCATTTCATAATTTTCCATTTTGACACTCGCTTCTATTTTATTTCGTTTAAGTTCTTTCTACAGCCCTCTGCGCCTTGGCTTTAGCACCTTTGGCTTATTTCCCCAGGTGCCAACATCCAAATATCCGTATTTAGCCCTTAAGTGGGTATTTACCTGAAGCTCACATCCGGTTTTAGTCTCACATTTTTTACATTCGAAACACTGCATAGATTCAAAGCCACGGGTAAAAGGACATACTGCTATACAGTTTGCACAACTTGCTCCATTTGTCTGCCAGAGCCTCAGGCACTTTTCTGCTGAAATATACCATTTTTTTATTCCAGGGTTGTTATTATCGCATATCCCATCGTAGCTTTGCTCAACAAAGCTAATAGAACCAGAAGGACAATGTTCTGCACATAAATGGCAGTTATCACAAAATTCCGGTATGCCAAAATCTATTGCATGGTCATTTTCAAGGGGCATATCTGTCAGTACCTTCATCAGCCTGACATTTGGTCCAAACTCAGGTGTTATAAGAAGCCCTAGCCTGCCCAGCTGACCTAGCCCTGCCTCAACAGCCAAGGGTATGCTAAGTGCCGTGTCATTCATGCAAGGGATTGCCTGGTATCCCAAACCCCTGATGTACTCTGCAAGGGATACCGCCGTGATACCCATTCTGGAATAACCAAGAGATGTAGCAGTGCTGGCATCTACCAAAGGTGATGTTTCTATCATTTCGTCGTCCATGGCAATAGCCATTACTATGGCCTTGTTTATCTTCCTAGGTATTAAAAAGGCATCCTCCGTCTCTCGAGGGGAGCCTTCATCTACAATCTCGAAGGACTTGAATAGATCTTTTGAATAGACCCATTTGGTATCAAGATCGGCAATCCCCACTAAATCAGCTCCATATAGAACCGCTGCTTTTTTCACCATCTTTGATAATTCATTGCTTGGCATATCCAAGGGATGATTGGCAAGCATCTCCGGCACAAATAGGGGACTCCATTTTAAAAATTGAAAATTCGGGAATCCGTACTGTCCTATAAGCAAGTTAAGTGCATTTGCACCTAAGTCAAGAGCATTGTCTTCTTGCCTTCTTCCTTCTTCGCCACTCATCATTCTTCTGACCATGTTTTCCATCATTTTGTTCATCCAATAATTGTAACCGATTTCTCCCACATCTTGAAAACTCACGGTTACAAATGCCTGCCTGGTAACAGGAAATCTTTCGTACACATCTACCTTTATATCGATTGGATTTTCGCTTTTTTTCATCTCTTTTCTTGGTATCATTTTTTCACCCCATATCCATGATTATCTTTCTCGTTTAAGTATATCAAAATTTTAATAGGATTACTTTATTATGTATATAATTATTGGCTTTACTTTATTTTTATCAAGTTAAATATATAAGTTTGCTAAATATTATGATAGAATATATAATTGAAATATTCAATTGAAAGGCGTGAAAGCATGAAAAAGATATCCGCTGCAGATAAAATTTATCAGGCTGCCAAAAGTTTGTTTTACGAGTCAGGTTATTATGGAACTACAACACGAGATATTACCGCAAAATCTTCAACAAATCTGGGTTTAATTAAATACTACTTTGACAGTAAAAAAGTACTTGCCTACAAGATGATAAGCGAAATCTTTGACGAACTTTTGGGTTCTTTAAACAAATATATCAAAACAGACGAAGATCCCCTATACTACGCCATGGTATATACCCATGTATTCATGAGCATGCTCTTCAGTGACGAAAAGGTGGAATCGTTTATAGTAGAGTCCTTTTCAGATGAGATAATGGAAGAAATTGAAGACGCCTTCTATAGATCTTATCAGTACGACCTCAATTTAAAGATTTTGGAAACTCACGCCTTTTCACCTGAGTACAATACGCATCAAACGATACAACTAAACCTATTTTCCTTTCACAATGCAATTAAATCCATCGGAAGAATGCGCCAAAGGGGCCGTATGGATATTAGCAACGATCAGTTCAGGCTTTATATTTTCAAATTGATACTTTTCGGACTTGGCATAAACTTGGATGAGGAACAAGATAGAATGAAACGCTCTTTTGATCTTAGCGAAAAAATAATAAATGACAACGACCGTCTGAAGACTCCTAGCAAGATTTTTCTAGATGCTTAAAATGTAAAACCCCGCCAAAATATCTGGCAGGGTTTTTTTGACTTAGAGTGTCTCTGTAATTTTTCCAAACTCTTTTTCCACAAAATCTGTAGAAATTCTCGGTTCGAACATCTTACCTTCCTTTACTACTAACAGGTTGGCTTTTTTATCTTCGGTAGCAAATCCATCCATATATAGCACATCAGATTCGCCAATCGGCCATATTGAACCGCTTTTTGCAAGGTATGCTCCTTTATAAACAGGCGTAGCCTTGGATAGCTCTTCCATTATGCCTTCAACTGATGCAAAGGGATTTTGTTCTCCCAACGCAACCGTAAGGTTGGTCATTATCTCCCAATTTGACTTTCCAGACAGTGCCGTTATTGCAGGAGCTATCTTTTGAATCCTTCTTTCAGAGTTAGTAAAAGTTCCCTCTGATTCAGCCCAGCTGACAGCAGGAAGCACCACATCTGCCTTTTGTGCAGTTGGTGTTAGGTACAGGTCTTGAACCATCAAGAATTCCAGATTATCAGTGTTTTTGCCTTCAACATCCTCTCCAAAAATCATAAGTCCCTTCAAGATTTTATCTTCCATGGCTTTTTCAATTACCTTATTATCTTTATTGACTCCCATATCCGAAAGACCTTGGCTGTTGTTTTTGGGCTTTAGCTGTATTATTCCCCTTCTGGGAAGTCCTATCTTTCCAGCCACTACGGCAATATCAGCTATCAGCCTTGCAGCTCCAGCCGTTACGTAATTTTGATCAAATACGATAATGGCTTTTTGAGCATCTTTGTACTCTTTAGCCACTGCTTTTGCATCACTAGAAACCTCTACTGCTGCAAGTGAGCTTTTCAGTTCTTCAAAGCCTTCGGCATTTTTCGGTTCGCATCCCATATCTATAAGAGCTTTGAGCATCTCTTTAAGAAGGGTCAAGTCCTCTGTTTCAATCTTTCTGTTGGCCCATTCGTCAGCCTGTGTTTCGATATTGTTCACGACAGTAAGCTTGGCACCGTTTCTGACACCTTCCCTTACCTTTAAGGCGGCAATGGTATGGTCCTTCATTATGTCTCCACCTAACAATAGAATCATATTGGTGGATTTTAACTCTTCAAAGGTATTTGTTGAAGCGTCCATGCCAAGAACTTCTTCAATCCCTCCGTAATTTCTGTTAAATGATGTGATATTATCAGTAGACAGGTACTCACTTGCCAGCTTCTTCGCCAGATATATCTCTTCATTTGTATATCTGTCAGATACTGCTACCGCTACAGCGTCCTTGCCATAAAGCATCCTTAGGCTTTGCATCTTTTTAGCTGCAGTCCTTATGGCTTCATCCCAGCTAACTTCTACAAGCTTGCCGTCTTTTTTAACCATTGGCTTGGTAAGTCTGCTCTTTTGGTTTGATGCATCGTAACCGAATCTTCCTTTGACGCACAGGAGGCCTTTATCAACTGTACTGTCTTTATCTGGGAGCACTCTATATATCTTGTCTCCCTTAGCCTGTACGCTTACGTTGCAGCCAACTGAGCAGAAGGAGCATACTGACTTTGTCTCTACTTGTTCTACAGGGACTGGCTTTGTCATTTGAAGTCTTTCCTGCAATGCTCCTACCGGGCAAACGCTTATGCACTGCCCACATGAGATGCAGTTCGTTTCAGCAAGGGGTAGATTAAGTGCCGGTTTGACTGCTGTATCAAATCCTCTGTCAACAAGGCCTAAAGCTCCATTATCCATTACTTCGTCACATACTCTCACGCAAAGTCCGCAAAGTATGCACTTGTCGGAGTTTCTGACGATAAATGGGTGGTTGTCATCATGTTCCCGGGAGTGAACTTCTCCCTCGTATATTTCCGGACTTACCTCATAACTATTAGAATAATCTATCAACTTGCATTCGAATACGTCTCCACAGCCACACTCAAGACATCTTTTTGCATCTTCCATTGCCTGCTCAGGAGTATATCCTGCAACAACCTCTTCGAAGTTTTTCTTCCTCTCTTTAGCAGACAGGTGACCCATGTGAGGTCTCTTAGCCTTTTCCCTATCTTTGAAAGTCTCTTCTGTTATATCTTCTCTCTTAACCCAGTATGGCTCAGTGAACGAAATCTCTTGACCTTTTAAATATTCATCAATTACAATCGCGGCCTTCTTTGCATCGCCAATGGCTTCTATCGCTATTCCTGCGCCATCATTGATTGCATCTCCTCCCGCAAAAACCCCCTTCATGCTCGTTGTAAAAGTGGTCTCATCTGTAACAATTGTATTCCAGTTGGTCGCTTTAAGGCTTTCAAACCCAGCAAGGTCCACACCCTGGCCTATGGCGCCTATTACAAGGTCTACGTCAATTATTTCTTCTTCGCCCGCAATCGGTACAGGTCTTCTTCTTCCACTTGCATCAGGCTCACCAAGCTGCATTTTCTGCAATCTGACCTTCTTTGCCTTTCCATCCTCTTCAATTATCTCAACAGGCGCAACAAGGTATTTAAATATTACACCCTCTTCTTCAGCTTCAATAATTTCAATATCTTCTGCAGGCATTTCGTCTCTTGTTCTTCTATATAATATGTAAACCTCACTTGCTCCAAGCCTCACTGCTGTTCTGCAGGCATCCATCGCAGTATTTCCCCCACCGACTACTGCGACCTTGCTGCCAATCTCAATGGGTTCATTTAAGGTCACTTTTCTTAAGAAATCTATCCCGCCAATTACTCCAGGAAGCTCTTCTCCAGGGCATCTCATTTTTGAGCTTGTCCAGGCTCCTACTGCCACATATACTGCATCATACTGGCTATTTAGATATTCAAAGTCGATATCTCGTCCTATCTTCATGTTGTTCAGCATTTTTGCACCCATCTTTTCGATGATTGCAACCTCTTGATCTACGATGTCTTTAGGCAGCCTGTATTGGGGTATCCCGTATCTAAGCATCCCCCCCATCTGTGGCATAGCATCGTAAATTGTAACATCATGACCCATCCCGAGTAGGTAATACGCGGCGCTTAACCCTCCTGGACCTCCACCAATTATACCGACTTTCTTGCCGGTCGATGGAGAAATCTCTGGTATGAATAGATCCTTGTCTTCAAGGTCTATGTCTGCTACAAATCTCTTAAGCCAAGCTATAGATATAGGCTCTTCTATAAGCTGTCTTCTACACGCTGTCTCGCATGGATGAGGACACACCCTTCCTATTGCCGCAGGAAGAGGCAGCTGTTCCTTGATAAGTTCCAAGGCTTCTCTAAACTGACCGTTCGCGATTAGTCCGACGTATCCCTGACAATCCGTATTTCCCGGGCATGCCAAGGTACATGGCGCCTTGCAGTCTCCTGTATGATCTGAAAGCAAAAGCTCCAAAGCGGTCTTTCTGCTTTCCTTTGTCCTATTGGTATTTGTTTTTATTATCATTCCATCTGACGCTTTCGTCGCACAGGATCTTAAAAGCTTAGGCACTCCTTCAACTTCCACGACACACAATCCGCAAGAACCGTAAATCTCGACTCTCTCGTCATAACAAAGAGTCGGAATCTCAATGCCATTTTCCCTGGCAATCTGAAGAATCGTCTGATCGCTGGTGCCCTGGACTTCTATTCCATTTATATTCATTCGTATCAAAGACATTTATTTCACTCCTATCCCTTATTCCACTATTACCGCATTAAATTTGCACACGTCAAAACATTTTCCGCACTTGATACATAGCTCCTGGTCAATAATATGAACTTCCTTGCGACTTCCAGTAATGGCATCTACTGGACAGTTCTTAGCGCACAGCGTGCAACCTACGCAGTTTTCTTCGGATATTGTATAGGTAACGAGATTTTTACATTGTTTTGATGGGCACTTCTTATCATTTATATGAGCCTCGTATTCGTCCCTGAAGTATCTAATGGTACTTAAGACCGGATTGGGTGCTGTTTGGCCAAGGCCACATAAAGATCCGTCCTTTATCTGCACTGCGAGGTATTCTAGAAGTTCAATATCCCCTTCTTTACCTTCGCCTTCAGTAATCCTTTCAAGTATCTCAAGCATCCTCTTTGTCCCCATACGGCAATGGATACATTTCCCGCAGGACTCTTTCCTGGTGAAGTCTAGAAAGAACTTAGCCATTTCCACCATGCAAGTGGTCTCATCCATTACCACCATTCCGCCAGAACCCATTATGGCACCGGTCTTTGTGATGGATTCGTAGTCTACGGACGTGTCTACCAGCTCAGCAGGAATACATCCTCCAGAGGGCCCGCCCATCTGAACAGCTTTAAATGCCTTGTCGTTTAGTATTCCGCCACCGATATCAAATATGATATCCTTGATCGGAATTCCCATAGGAACTTCAACAAGTCCGCCTTTTTTTATCTTTCCGGTAAGGGCAAAAACCTTTGTTCCCTTGCTCTTTTCAGTTCCCATTGCAGCGTAGGCTGCTCCGCCGTTGTTAATTATCCAAGGTACGTTTGCAAAGGTCTCAACGTTATTTATATTTGTAGGCTTTGCCCAATAACCCTTTTGTGCAGGAAATGGAGGTTTTAGCCTAGGCATGCCCCTTTCTCCTTCCAATGATGCTATAAGGGCAGTTTCTTCACCACAAACGAAGGCTCCAGCCCCAGCTTTTATCCTCATATCAAAGTTAAAGCCCATGCCAAGGATATCTTTTCCCAACAAGCCTTTTTCTCTCGCTTGATCCATTGCCTTTTCTAGCCTCTTAATTGCAAGAGGATACTCCGCCCTTACATATATTATGCCTTCCTCTGCACCTATCGCATAAGCTCCGATCATCATTCCTTCTATGAGGTTATGAGGGTCTCCTTCAAGTATGCTCCTGTCCATGAATGCACCAGGGTCTCCCTCATCAGCATTACATACCATGTATTTTGGCGTCTCGTTTTGCTGATAAGCTGCATTCCACTTAAACCATGTAGGAAATCCTGCTCCACCACGGCCTCTAAGACCTGATACCTTCATCTCTTCTATGACTTCTTCGGGGCTCAAATCTTTAAGACATTTTTCAATGGCCTTGTACCCGCCATTTGCAAGGTATTCCTCTATGTCTTCAGGATCTATATAGCCACATCTTCCAGTGGCGATTTTTACCTGCTTTTCTTGAGACTCTTTATCTGTTTGCGATATAAGATATTCTTCTGATTTGCCCTTATTTAGTATATCGTCGAGAAATTCTGCTATCTTATCTCCAGGCACTTTTACATATCTGTGCATATTTCCCTCGTCGTCATATATGTCCACGATAGGTTCCAGGTGGCACATACCTACACAGCCTGTTATTTCCAGGTTTATATTTAGGTTTTTTGCGCCGATTTCCTTTTCAAACTGCTCAAAAACCTTTCCGGCACCCGCTGCTATGCCACAGCTTCCTAATCCTACTACAGCCTTCATGTTATGCCTCCTTTCCCACTTCATGATCTATCTTTATTTGCTTTAATATTTCTTTTGTCTTTTGAGCAGTTAGGTTCCCGTAAGTCTCTCCGTTAATCATCATAACCGGAGAAAGGCTACAGCAACCTAGACACGCCACATTGTTTAAAGTAAACAGTCCATCTGAAGTAGTTTCTCCCTCTTTTACACCTAGCACTTCTACTATAGCTTCTTCGATCATCTTGGCTCCGTTTACATGGCATGCCGTTCCCTGGCATAGCATTATAAGATTCTCTCCTACAGGCTCTAACCTGAACTGAGTGTAAAATGTAGCTACTCCATATACTTTTGCACTTTTAACCTTTGTGACTTCAGCAATATAGTCAAGCATAGGCAAAGATAGATATCCATATACATCTTGAGCCTTTTGCAGTATTGTTATCAAGCTGCCCTTTACATCCTTATATTTTGCCAGTATCATGTCAAGCTCGGCTAAGTCAACTTGGATGTCATTAAATCTCGACTTTAAATCTTGTGCTCCGCAACAACCCATATCCATAACTCCTTATTCTTTATTTTAATAAAAATATGCATTATTTCAATTATATCAAATCTTCCTTTTCTTAAAAGGTTTTTTTGCATTTATATGCTTTATTTTTTACCTTTGATTGCGTTTATATCTCTGCCGACTGAGTATATATGCAAACCATCATTCTAATATGCAAATATTCTCCAACTTATGCATTGAAATTTTTTCATTAAAAAAAGACGGATTTCTCCGCCTTTACTCTAATTAACAATCATTACATCAGATCCTATTTCCAGATATTCTATCTCCATATGTTCAATCTTTTGCACTTTATCCATGTTGGTCACTACTACAGGGGTTATCATGCTCTTTGCATTTTTCTTTAAAAACTCTAAATCGCACTCTATCAGAACATCTCCTGCTTTGACCTTTTGCCCTATGTCCGCTATTCTTTTAAAGCCTTCTCCTTTTAGTTTAACAGTATCTATCCCGATATGCACCAATATTTCTAAGCCATCATCAGTTTTTAAACCTACTGCGTGGTTTGTATCAAATATGTGGACTATCTCCCCATCCACAGGAGAACAAATTTCTTTGCCTTCCGGATAAACTGCAAATCCGTCACCTATCATTTTATTGGCAAACAGGGCATCCGGCACATCTTTTAAGGCTATTAGCTTTCCTTTAGCTGGAGATTTAAGCGCTCTGCGTCCTATCTCTGCTCCACCTTTTTCAATGTTATCTTTTTCAAATTTTTCTTCGTCTTTAGATTCAACGACGAATACTGCATCCGGGTTTGTCATTATAGCTTTAATGTCATCCTTTAGACCTTCTGCTTGAGTTCCGAATATTACCTGTACGCTGCCTCCTCCTGCCTCCATCACTCCTGCAGAACCAAGCTCTTTAAGCTTTGCTTTATCAAGTTTAGATGTATCATCCAGTTCAAGTCTGAGTCTTGTAATGCAGGCATCAATATGCTTTATATTCAGGCTTCCTCCAAGAGCTTCTAGAATTTTATAAGCTTTTTGAGATGCGCTGTATTCCTTGACCTCATTACTATTTTCATCTCTTCCCGGGGTTTTTAAATCAAGCTTCAGTATCAAGAAATAGAATGCCCCGAAATACAGTGCCCCAATTACAAGTCCGATGGGTATCAGCATGAATGGGTTTCCAGCATTTCCCGTAGATATGCTTACTACATAGTCTATAAGCGAAGATGTGAATGTCTCAGTAAGTCTAACGCCAGCCATATTCATTAGAAGCCCACCGACAAATGCGAGTATTATATGTGCCAGATATAAAATTGGTGCCACGAACATGAATGCAAACTCTATTGGTTCTGTAATTCCTGTTATTATAGATGTCAAAGCCGCAGTAAGCATGACTCCACCAATCGCCTTTTTGTTCTTTTTGAGAGAAGTCAAGTATATGGCAAATGCTGCTGCCGGAAGACCAAAAATCTTAAGTGGATACTCTGCAGCTGTAATTGCCCCTGCAGAAGGATCTCCCGCAAAAAATCTAGCGATCTCTCCCACGAAAACCTCTCCCGTTTCGGGATGAATATATTGGCCGAACTGTATCGTAAACGGAGTCTTAAATACATGGTGCAGCCCAGTTGGTATAAGTGCTCTGTTCCCGAACGCATATATAGCTCCTCCCAGCCTGAAGTTCCCAATTTGAGCGTCAATTGCTATTTGTCCTAAGGCGTTTATGCTATTTTGGATAGGCGGCCAAATAAATCCAAATAGTATTCCAAGAACTATTGAGAATATGACCATCATTATCGGAACTAACCTTTTACCCGCAAAGAAGCCTAATACAGGATGAAGTTCTGTCTTAAAGTATCTTTTAAACACTTTAGCCGACACCAACCCTATGATGATACCACCAAATACGCCCATGTTTATAGGATCTTCGAGATTTTGAATCGTGCTGACAACTTCTAATACCTTGGTCAGCACCACATACCCAACAAGGGATGCCAGACCCGAAACTGCTTCACCTGCAGTAAATCCAATGGCCACCCCCACCGCAAATATCAACGGCAGGTTTTCAAATACTACAAGTCCTCCACTAAAGAGAATCTGAACAAAGGCATTTAATATCATGTTGTTTGCCAGTATCTGTTCACCGGCAAGCTGTTCGATGACTCTCGACAATGCCACCATCAATCCTGCTGCTGGCAGAACTGATACGGGCAACATCAAAGATTTGCCTACTTTTTGCAACAATGCAAAAGTTCCTTTTGCTTTTTCACTCATAACTTATCCTCCTGGTTTTGAAATTCCAGATTAATGCACGCATTTTTCAAATAAAAAAGGCACGAACCCACATCTTACCATACAAACTTATTCTAATAGAATTCATTTGTTTTGTAAGATATAAGCTCATGCCTGATCGAATCAGTTACACGCACCATTTCATCTGGTTTGATTTAATTTATAGATATGAAGGGCTATGTAGCCGACTTCACTTTCTGGTATCATAATATCAATATTTCGTTTTAAAATCAAGGCTATATTTTCAGAAATCTTAAACTCAAAGGGAAAATCTTTTTTCAACTTGTCTAAAAACATGTTCTCGATAGGTTGTTTCTTTTCACACCTTTCGATTACTCCCCTTAAATGAGCTATCAGTCTCACCCCGGAAAATGAATCTTCCTGAATTTTGATGTTCAGCTTATCCTCTACATAAGGAATTACATTTCCCACCGCTTTAAGATGCTTGACCGCTGATCCTTTTTTTGTGCTCAATCTTCCTCCATGAATGTGTAATGCGATAAAACCCGTCTCGCTTTCCGGAAAGTCGATAAGCAGCCTTTTTTTCATCATCTCAAGAGCTTTTTCAGCTATTTCATATTCCTTTTTGTATAGCATCTTAGTTTCCAAAATAAAAGGATTGACTATTTTCATTCCCTCTTTTATCCTTTTTGCGGCAAAGGCTATATGGTCTGCCAATGCTAGGTTTATGTCCTGATGAAGCTTTTCAGACAACTCTTTTTCGGCCATCGATACGATATCTTCAACCAGCGCCAGTATCTTTTCATCGGTATTCTCCAGTAGACGTTCCATCTGAGATCTGTTTGTGGCGTCTACATGTATAAAAACATTTTCAACCGCTATGTCTTCAGGCAATTGAGATCCTCTTTTTTTATCGAATCCTATCCCTTTGCCTACCAAAACATATTCGTCCTTTCCCCTCTGCACTAATAGGGCGTTATTGTTGAATATGCGCTTTACGGTATAGCCTAACACAAAATCGCCTCCTTGCTTGCCGATACTATTAAGATAACACACCTGTAACTACCCTGTCCATTCCTGCGAGATCCTTTGTCGTTTTGACCTCAGAAAATCCGTTCTCTCTTATGATTTTCTCCACTGCATCTCCTTGATCATAACCAATCTCAAAAGCAAGCAATCCGCCTATTACCAGTTTATCGGGCGCCTGTTGTGAAATTTTTCTGTAAAAATCAAGTCCATCAACGCCTCCGTATAAGGCAGTTTTCGGCTCGTAACCTATAACATTCTCCCCAAGAAGCTTCATTTCCCTTTCATCTATATATGGAGGATTTGAAACTATCGCATCAAACTTGATATCTGAGGGTACCCTGTCGAAACAATCGCTTAAAATAAGCTCCACCTTTTCAGGGTCATCTAAAATATTGCCGGCGTTTTCTGCTGCAGTTTCAAGAGCATCTTTGTCTATATCTACAGCTAAAACCTTAACATCTTCTACATAGTTTGCAATTGATACTGCTATGGCTCCGCTTCCTGTGCCTATATCTAAAACCTGCTTGTTTCTGGGTATCTTCTTCAGATATTCTATAACCACTTCAACTAAGATTTCCGTATCCGGTCTTGGTATGAGGACCTTCGAGTTAAGTACAAAGTCAAGTCCCATAAACTCTTTTTTATTTATAATATAAGCTACGGGCTCTCCTGAAAACCTTCTTTCTATATCTTTTAAAAAATCCTTTTCCACATCATCTCTAACCTCTTCTTGCCAGTGCATAATTAGATAAGCTCTTTCTAAATTCAAGCGATTAGCAAGCAACACCTCCGCATCAAGCCTGGGATTGGGAATATTGTTTTTCTTTAAAAACTTGGTAGCCTCCATGAGCAAATTTTCTACGTTCATAATTACGTATAATCAAATCATCATTAGATGGTGATTTAATTAATTCCTTTCTCCCAGGTTCTCTGGGTTTCTATTTCCATCTTTGATATATTTACCTCTAAATATATTTTTGTTCTAGTTTTTATATCTGTCTTTGTTTTCATATGTCAAAAACCCCAACATCATTATTAGATGTTGGGGTTAGTTTGATCTTTCCGTCAACCGAGTCGATTCGATTATTCCTGCTCTTCTTTGATACCGTATTTCTTATTGAATCTGTCTACTCTACCGCCTGTGTCTATAAGTTTTTGCTTACCTGTAAAGAATGGATGACACGCAGAGCAAATTTCCACTTTTAACTCTTCTTTTACAGAACCAGTTTCAAAAGTGTTTCCACATGCGCATTTAACGATTGATTTATTGTAATTAGGATGAATTCCTTCTTTCATCTCATTCACCTCTTTTCTAAACTCCTATTTATATGCATCTCATACATTATAGCAAGGTTTCTAGGAAATATCAAACTTTTTCGTAGTAAACCTTGCATTTTTTTATCGAACCTCCGTACCATCAGAGATGTCTCTGTCTACAGTGACGAGGTTCAAATCCTTTTTGTCTGCCGCTGCTAGTATCATCCCCTGAGATTCTATTCCGCGAATCTTGGTTTTTTTAAGATTTGTGATAACTACCACCTTTTTGCCTATCATATCTTCAGCAGAATAAAATTGTGCGATTCCTGAGACGATTTGTCTTCTCTCTTCTCCAATTTTCACCTGCAGCACCAAGAGCCTGTCTGCATCCGGATGCTTATCACACTGAATGACTTCTGCTACTTTAAGCTTGACCTTGGCAAAGTCATCGATACTTATTGTGTCTTCCTCTTTCTTGCCCTTTTTCTGTTCGCTTTTTTTAAGCTGGGACTTTGTTTCTTCCTTTTTTTCTTCAATTGCTTCTACTCTAGGGAAAAGGTTGTCTCCTTTTGACATTTTTCCCTTGAAGCCATATACCCCATACTCACCAGCGCTTTCCCAAGTCAGTGCTTCTTCAGGGATATTGATTTGAGCCTGCATCTTTTTTGCTGTGGTAGGCATGAACGGCTCAATCAGAACCGAAACTACTCTGAGAGTCTCAGCAAGATTAAACATTACCCCTGCCAGCCTTTCTTTCATTTCAGGATCTTTCCCCAAAATCCAAGGTGTAGTCTGGTCTATGTACTTATTAGCCCTGGAAACTAGTTTCCAAATAATCGCCAAAGCATTGCTAAGCTCCATTTTTTCCATGTGGCTTGCTACATCTTTTGGAGTACGGCTGATCATTTCAAGCAGGCTTTGGTCTATGTCAGCAACTTGCTTCTCTGATGGTATTATCCCTCCAAAATACTTTTCAACCATTGCAACAGTCCTGCTCAACAGGTTCCCCAAGTCGTTTGCCAAATCCGAATTGATCCTTGATACCAACGCATCTTCATTGTAGACCCCATCTGCTCCAAAGCTCATTTCTCTCAATACAAAATACCTTAGTGAATCTACACCATATTTTTGAGACAGCTCCACCGGATCTATAACGTTTCCTTTTGACTTTGACATCTTTCCTCCCTTTAAGAGTATCCATCCGTGTCCAAAAACCTGCTTGGGAAGAGGTAGATCTAGTGCCATGAGCATTATTGGCCAGTAGATTGTATGGAATCGCAAGATGTCTTTTCCAATCAAATGAACGTCTGCCGGCCAGAATTTTTCCATGAGCTGAGGCCTGTCGTTTAAGTACCCCAGAGCAGTTATATAGTTGGACAGTGCATCTATCCAAACGTATACCACATGTCCCGGGTCGAAATCTACAGGCACACCCCAGTCAAAAGTCGTCCTGGACACGCAAAGATCCTGAAGCCCCGGCTTTAAGAAATTATTTATCATCTCATTTTTTCTGGATTCAGGTTGAATAAAGTGAGGGTTTCGTTCTATATGCTCCATCAACCTGTCTGCATATTTTGACATCTTGAAAAAATATGCTTCTTCTCTTTCCTGCCTGACTTCTCTTCCACAATCAGGACACTTCTCTTCCTCTAACTGTGTTTCAGTCCAGAAAGCCTCGCAAGGGGTACAGTACCAGCCTTCATAATGAGACTTGTATATATCCCCTTTATCGTATAGTTTTTTAAATATCTTTCTTACCGACTCTTCGTGGTAAGGGTCGGTAGTCCTTATAAAGTGATCATAATCGATATCCATAAGCTCCCATAGTGATTTAATTCCCTTCACTATGTCGTCTACGTATTCTTTAGGGGTCACTCCCTCTTCCTTTGCCTTTTCCTCAATCTTTTGTCCATGTTCGTCCGTACCGGTTAGAAAAAACACATCATATCCTGTCTTTTTTTTGTACCTTGCCATAGCATCCGCGGCAACAGTTGTATATGTATGTCCAATATGAAGCTTGCCGCTTGGGTAATAAATCGGTGTTGTAATATAATAACTTGGTTTCATCTTTATCCTCCTCGTTCCTTTGTTCTTTCCCAACAAAAAAACTCCCATCCCAAAGGACGAAAGTCAACTTACGTGTTACCACCTTTTTTTATGCAGACTTTTCAGACTGCACCTCATCGTGTATTTGCATACATCTCACTTTAACGCATCACGCGTATCGAACTACTCAGATTTCATCCGATCGATTCAAAGACCATCTTCCGCCTGTTTTCAAAATCGATTCTCACCATTCTCGACTCTCTGTATAATTCCACAAGGCGTACTCTTCTTATCATTATCTTTTCGTATTTTTTTGTTCATAACTAATTATACCTAAGTCACGTTAAAATTCAACACTTTTCTATCAAATAGAATTATGCGTCTGATTCCTCTTTTTTATACGATAAAACATAGTTTTTATAATTTTCCAATAAAATTACAAAAATATCTGAAATACTATTTACTTATTGTATTCCTTTACATATAATAGATACAGAGACTGTGACATATATCATCAGATCGATCAAATTCTCATTTGATAAGGTTTTCATAGTGCAATTTATTGCAGATCATTGCTCGAATAGGAATTATCTGATACAATGTCATTGAATAACAATTATATTTATTTTTGAAAGGGAGAGATATTTTATGAAATCTACAGGTATTGTTCGTAAGGTAGACGAACTTGGAAGGATCGTAATTCCAATTGAATTAAGAAGAACTCTTGACATCAACATCAAGGATTCTTTGGAGATTTTTGTTGATGGTAATTATGTAGTGCTTAAAAAGTATGAGCCTGCATGCATTTTCTGCGGAAATGCAAAAGATGTAGTCAACTACAAAGGCAAAAACATTTGCCCTGATTGCATGACTGATATTAAGAAATAGCAAAATCAAAAGCATCCTGAACCTCAGGATGCTTTTTTACTTAAATATCTTCATGTCATAAAACGATCATAAACCTCTCTTTTGGGAATTTTCCTGTCTTTTGCAATAAGCTTGACCGCCTCTTTTTTTGAAATGCCTTCTTCAAGGTAATGCTCCATATGTTCTTCCAACGTCATGGTATCCCAAAATCCTTTTTCTTCTTGGCTGGATCCTTCTATCAGCAAAACGAATTCCCCTTTTGGCTGGTTTTCTTCATAGTTAATTATTGCCCGGGAAATACTCCCTTTCCAAATAGTTTCGTGCATCTTGGTAAGTTCCTTGACCAAGGTTATTTCTCTGTCTCCAAGGCTATCTTCAAGTTCTTTAAGAGTTTTAATAAGTCTGTGTGGAGCTTCATATAATATAACAGTAAGTTTTAACTTTCCTATTTCCTCTAGAGCCTTTTTCCTGTTTTTTTTATTTGAAGGCAGAAAACCATAAAAGGAAAACTTGTCGGTATTCATTCCGGAAACTACCAAAGCCCCTATCGCAGCACATGCCCCCGGAATCACCGTTATATTTATGCCTTCTTCATGACATCTGCGAGCCATAATAGCTCCCGGATCTGAAATCCCCGGCGTCCCCGCATCCGAAACAATAGCTATAGTCTGGCCCTCTTTGAGCATCTCTACCAGTTGGTTGCTCCTATCGATTTCATTGTGTTGATGATAGCTAATAAGTCTCGTGCCTATGTCATAATGATTAAGCAGCTTCTTTGTATGTCTCGTATCCTCCGCTGCAATCAAGTCTGCTTCTGCCAGAATACGGACAGCCCTAAACGACATATCCTCAAGATTTCCAATAGGCGTTGCGACTAAGTAGCATATCCCGTAATCACTTTTCATCTTATCAGCTTGTAAATACATCGTCCCTTATCATTGTTTCTGATCTATTTGGGCCTACTGAAATTATCTTTGCAGGTATGCCACTGATTTCTTCAATTTTCTCCACGTATTTTCTTGTGTTTTCAGGGAGCGCAGAATAGCTTTTACACATTGTTATATCTTCATCCCAACCGTCCATCACTTCATAAATGGGTTTGCATTTACCTAGATCTTCCAGTGATGCAGGAAAATCACTTATCAACTTTCCGTCTTTTTCATATCCGACGCAAAGGTTTAATTTTTCTATTCCTGTCAACGTATCCAGCTTTGTTATTGCCAAAGATGTAAGGCCATTGACTCTCACAGCAAACTTTAAAATAATGCCGTCAAACCAGCCACATCTTCTTGCCCTTCCCGTAGTCGTTCCAAATTCTCTGCCTGCTTCTCTTATGTATTCGCCAGTCCTATCGAAAAGCTCTGTAGGGAAAGGGCCCTCTCCGACTCTGGTAGTATAAGCCTTTACGACACCTAGAACTTCGTTGATTGCCGTAGGTCCTACTCCTGAACCTATGCAAACCCCTCCTGAGCCAGGATGTGAAGATGTTACATATGGATAAGTACCAAAATCAAGATCAAGTAAAGTTCCTTGTGCTCCTTCGAACAAAACTTTTTTATCTGATTTTACCCAGTCATAGACTTCCACCGAAGTATCAGAAACGTATTTTTTGATTCTCTTCCCATATTCCATATATGTAGAAAAAATTTCATCGAACATAAGCGGCTTGTGACCATAAATAAGCCCCAGCACTTTGTTCTTTTCTTCCAGTGCTATTTTAAGCTTATTTGCAAAAAGCCCTTCGTCTAAAAGGTCGCAAATCCTAATTCCCGCACGACTGGTCTTATCCATGTATGCTGGCCCTATGCCTTTTTTCGTCGTTCCGATTTTCCTGTCTCCAAGACTCTCTTCAGATAGCTCATCCAGTATCTTATGATATGGCATGATAATGTGCGCCCTGTCGCTTATCGTTAAAGAATCAGTAGAAACACCATCATTTTCGAGGTAATCTATTTCATCAAGCAACGCCTTTGGATCTATAACGACGCCATTTCCTATTATGCACGGTTTACCCTCGTTGATTATTCCGGAAGGAATCAGGTGAAGCTTATACTGCTTGTCACCTACTTCTACTGTATGGCCCGCATTGTTTCCTCCTTGATATCTTACCACCACTTGCGCCTGTTGGGCCAAGTAATCAGTTATCTTCCCCTTGCCTTCATCGCCCCACTGGGCACCTATCACTACTAAGCTGCTCATTTAATATTCTCCTTTCAAACCCGATTGGATATTTTTCTGGCAGTATACACGCCATTTACAGATGCTTGCATCAAACCTCTAGTTATTCCTGCACCGTCTCCCATAACATAAAGGCTTTTTATGTTTGTTTCAAAGTTTTCATCCACTTTTATCTTATTGGAATAAAACTTAACTTCCACTCCGTATAATAATGTTTCATCACTGGCGAGTCCCGGCGTCACATTATCAAGTGCTATTATCATTTCCTCTATGTCCTTCATTATTCTATAGGGCAGTACCAAACACAAATCCCCAGGTACTGCATCTTTCAGTGTTGGCTGTATATTGTTTCTGACCAGCCTAGTTTCGGTTGTTCTTCTCCCTCTTCTGAAATCGCCGTATCTTTGTACAATTATTTTATTTCCAGAGAGCATGTTGCCTAAACCTGCAATATATTTGCCGTATGCAATCGGCGATTTGAAAGGTTCGGTAAATCCTTTTGAAACAAGAAGTGCAAAGTTTGTATTGTTGGTCTTTAAGGTGTCTGCTTTATAGCTATGTCCATTGACCACCGCAAGATTATCATCGTATATTTCTGTAGCAACTACTCCCCCTGGATTTGAGCAGAAAGTTCTTACTTTATCGTCAAACGTCTCCGTATAATATACGAGCTTTCCCTCATACATAACATCATTTATTTCCTTCATGATCTCATTTCTGCACTCTATCCTAACGCCGATATCTACCTTTCCCACTTCTGTTTCTATATTCACTTTCCTGCATATTTCATCAAACCACTCAGAGCCGTCCCTACCTACGCCAATAATTATATTGTCACCGTAGTATTCGGTATCAGCCTTTACACCCACAGCCTTGCCTTCATTAATTATAATCTCTTTTACAGGGTTTCTAAATTTAATCTCCACCCCTTTTTCCAAAAGATAGGCTTGAAACTTAGTGTAGATGTCATATCCCACCTCTGTACCTACATGTCTGATGGGACATTCTATCAGTTTAAGGTTGCTTTGGATAGCTTTTCTTCTGATAAGCGATATTTTGTCCATGTCGTCTATTCCGTAAATTTTGCTGTCTGCTCCAAAACCCAGATATACTTCATCCACATATTTGATTAGCTCTTCCGTCGTCTCATACCCTATGTATTCCGGCAGTTCTCCCCCAACCTCTGGAGAAAGAGACAGCTTGCCATCTGAATAGGCTCCAGCACCAGCAAAACCGGTAGTTATGTTGCAAGGCCTGCAGCCTACGCATTTATTTGTCCTTCTCTTAGGGCATATTCTCTTCTCAATGGAATTGCCTTTTTCAAGCATGAGAATATCTATCTCCTGATTTTGCTTTATCAGCTCCATTGCACAAAAGATACCCGCCGGACCTGCACCAACAATGATGGCATCGTATTTTTTCAAGTTTTCCACTTCCTTAAATGTATACCGGCACTTTATCCGGCGGATTTCATCAGCCTTTTGGAAACTAAGAATCCATTATAGATATTATCAAATTATACATGTGATATCAATACAAAAACGAACTTTATTTCTTTTCTATATATAATTGTTCGTAAACTCTAGGGTCACTCTCTATATTCCACTAAATTGCCGAACTGCGTATATTCTTCATGCCAAGAAAGCTTAATTACCCCAGTAGAGCCATTCCTTTGCTTTGCAATGCTAAGTTCTGCAATATTTTTATCCTCAGGATCTTTTGAGTAGTAATGGTTCCTGAAAAGCATCATTACCACATCCGCATCCTGCTCGATAGCGCCTGATTCCCTCAGATCCGAAAGAATAGGTCGATGGTCTGTTCTGGCATCTGGAGCCCTGCTCAACTGTGACAGGGCAATTACCGGACACTGCATCTCTCTAGCTAAAGCCTTCAAAGATCTGGATATTGCAGATATCTCCTGTTGACGATTCTCGCTTCTTTTTGAGCCCTCCATTAGCTGAAGGTAGTCGATAAGAATCATATCTAAACCATGCTCAAGCTTTAATCTTCTAGTTTTTGATCTCATTTCCATTACAGTTACTCCAGGTGTATCGTCTATATAAATTTTACTGCTTGATAAAACAGAGGTGGCGTAAGCCAGCTTTTGCCAATCTTTATCTGTAAGATTTCCCGTCCTCAGATTTTGGCTATTAATATGTGCCTCGCTACAAAGCATCCTCTGGGTTAGCAGCTCTTTGCTCATTTCCAGACTGAATATGGCAACAGACTTCTTTGCCTTTACTGCCGCATGTTGAGCTACATTCAGTGCAAATGCAGTTTTTCCCATAGATGGCCTGGCTGCGATAAGCACCAAATCCGCCTTTTGCATCCCCGCCGTCATATGGTCTAGATCTGTGAATCCAGTAGGCACTCCGGTTATTGTATTGTTGTTTTTTTGGATATCTTCGATACTTTCTAGCGTTCCCACAAGGGCTTCTTTTATATGGACAAAATCACCGGTCTTCTGTCTTTGAGATAGCTCAAAAATATTTTTTTCAGCCATTTCAAGTACTTCATCTGCATCGTCTCCGTTTGCATAGCATTCCTTTATGACTTCCATAGAAGAGCTTATAAGAGATCTAAGCAAAGCTTTTTCCTTGACAATGTCACAATATGTCCGCACGTTTGTGGATACCGGGACGTTGTCTATAAGTTCCGCAAGATATCCTCTTCCGCCTACTTTTTCTAAAACATTTGTATCCTTAAGCTTGTTTGTCAACGTTATTAAATCAACAGGCAAGTCTTCTTTGAAAAGTTCAACTATTCCGTCGAATATGGCCTTGTGCTGCGCATTGTAAAACATATCACTGTCAGTTATCAACTCTGTCGCTGTAGATATTGCATCCTTGCTGACAAGCATGGCTCCTAAAACTGATTGTTCCGCCTCAATATTATTCGGCGGAACTTTTATCATATTTTCTGACAAGTTTGTTCACCTCTAAAATTATTTCCCTTTAACCGTTACGGTCAAATCTCCAGTAATACCAGCATGGGTCTTTATAGTAACTGTGAATCTGCCTATATTTCTTATTGGCTCACTTAATTGAATCTTTCTTTTATCTATGTTAAATCCTAAGTCCTTCTTAATGGCTTCAGCCAAGTCCTTGCTGGTAATCGATCCAAATAATCTTCCCTCATCTGAAGCTTTTTCGACAATTTCTAAGTTTGAATCAGATAATTTTTTTGCAAGTTCTTCTGCCTCTTCTATTTCTTTTTGTCTGGCTGCCTGCTGCTTCTGTTTATCTTCATCATTTTTCTTCAAATTATCTTTTGTAGCTTCTACTGCAAGGTTCTTAGGCGCTAAAAAGTTTCTGAAATATCCATCCTTTGCGTTTACTACATCTCCCTTTTTACCCATTCCTTTTACATCTTCAAGTAATATTACTTTCATATATCTTCACCTTCCTTTAAATATTCATCTATAGCATTTTTCAACATCTCTCTGGCAGTTTCTATGTCTGTGTCTGATAGCTGTGCTCCAGCGACCGTCATATGTCCTCCCCCTCCAAGAGTTTCAAGAATCCTTTGAACATTTAAGCCACCATAGGATCTGCCGCTAATTATAGCTGTGTTGTCTCCTAAGGCTATCACAAAGGACGCCTCAACTCCCTGTATGTTCATTAACTCATCTGCAGTTTGAGCCGTGATCAAATTGGCCTTATCCGATTGATCGTTAACTATTGCAATTGCTATATTTCCCTTGATGAACTGTGCCTCTTTCAAAGCTTGGGATTTTGCAATCAGTACCTCCCTGTCGTCTTTGAGAAGCTTTTTTGCTTTAAGGGTGTCAGCTCCGTTTTTTCTCAAAAAAGATGCAGCCTCAAAAGTTCTCACCCCGGTCTTAATGGCAAAGTTTTTTGTATCCATATAAATCCCCGCTAAGAGCGCAGTCGCTTCAATTTCTCTCAGCTCCACGCCATCGTCTATGTATTCGATAATTTCGCTAACTAGCTCGCATGTCGAGGAAGCATATGGCTCTAAATAGGTCAGTACTGATTCTTCGATAAATTCAGCTGCCCTTATATGGTGGTCTATGACAATTATTTTGCCGACTTTATCTATCAGATCAGGATCCTGAACCAGGTTTCTTTTGTGAACATCGACTATTACCAAAACGGTATCTTCGTTGGCAGCTTTCCTTGCACTTTCAGAAGAAGATAATGAGGACTCATACCCATTTTCTATCAATTCTTTATAAAGAACATCTATGGACGGGTTGCTTTTATCCAATACTATTGAAGCTTCTTTCCCTAAAAAACGTGCACACCTAAAAATTCCGAGCGCAGCTCCCAATGAATCGATATCTGGGTTTTCGTGTCCCATCACAAGTACGTTCTCAGAGTTTTCCATCAACTCTTTTATTCCATGAGCTTTAATTCTTGCCTTGACCTTTGTACGCTTTTCAACTGCCTGAGTTTTCCCTCCAAAATACGATAGCTTTCCGTCTTTTCTAAGTACTGCTTGGTCTCCCCCTCTTGCAAGAGCTATATCCAACGCAGACTTTGAAAGCTCCTGCAGTTGAGGAAAAGAAAGCTTCTGATCCGATATCCCCACACCTATACTGAGAGTTATTGGAATCTTGTTTCCTGATTGTGTTTCCCTCATTATATCCAAGATATTAAATTTTTTTTCTTCCATAACCGATAAGTACTCATGTTCAAACATCATGAGATATTGATCCGGATCGTATTTATTTACGTACGCATTCATATCTTTTGCCCAAGCGTTGATCTTCCTGTCTATGACTGCAGTGATCAAAGGCTTGTAGCTGTCCTTGCTGCTTTTAAGAACTTCATCGTAATTGTCTACCTGTATAAAGGCTATCACGGGCCTTTCCAAAAGATATCTATCCTTTAGTTCCTCGTATTCCGTGTGGTCAATCCAATATAGCATCCTGATTTTTTCACTATTAATATTCTTGACGCTATTTGTATATACCCTGTAGTGATTGCCTTCATAGTAATAGGTGATGAACTTGTCTTCACTTTGATAAAATTTTTCAATGTCAAAATCTTCAAAGACCTGTTTAAGACTCTTATTCAATAAATTTCTTCTATCACCCAAGATATTTCTGAAATCACTGTTGTACCATAATACAGTATCATCTTCCTTGAGAATCACGAGGGGAAAAGGCAGCTCTAACAGAATGTTCTGGGTAGCTGTATCGATATCCAATGCCAGATTCTCCACCAGCTCTTTCCAACGCTCTTCGCTTTTGGTGGCGGCTTTGATTTTGTAATATATAAGATAAATCAATATCAAAGTTCCCGTTATTGCTATTGCTAGGTTGAAAGCGTATATTACTGCTACCAAAATAGCTATGATCCATAAGTATATATTTGTATTGGGAATAAAAAAGTTTGTAAACTTTTTGTTGTCCAGATTAATCCCTCCCTTAATGACATGGCATAAATATTATACCACATACACTATTCATGTACACGGATGATAAACATAAAAAAGGCTTATCTGATCCAACATTTCCAAATAACTATTTCATTTGATCTGTTTTCGTATGGTAGGCAAATAAAAAGATCCCCGTTAAGGGATCCTACAGTTCTTTATTCAGCTGTATACGGCAACAAAGCGATGCTTCTTGCCCTTTTGATAGCAACCGTTAATTCTCTTTGGTGTTTAGCACAATTCCCGGTTACCCTTCTTGGAAGGATCTTTCCTCTTTCTGACACATATTTGCTCAATGTCTTAAGATCCTTGTAATCTATAGCTCCAGATTTGCTTTCGCAAAAGTTGCAAACTTTTTTTCTGCTTCTTCTGAAAGGTTTAGCCATGTTTTTCCCTCCTTACTTAAAATGGAAGATCGTCATCTTCATCTTCCAACGGTTGGAAATCATCCATTGGAACTCCATAATCCTGGTCTTGTCTATTTTGATCCTGTCTGGCTGGAGAATAGCTTCCGCCTTGTCTTCCCTGCCCTGATCCTGAACTCAAGAATTCAATCTCTTCGCAAACAACTTCAGTTACGTACCTTTTGCTGCCATCGTTTGCTTCATAATTACGGGTTTGAATTCTTCCGTATACACCGACCTGGCTACCTTTACCAACATACTTGGCTGCATTTTCACCTTGGTTTCCCCATGCGACACAGTTAATGAAATCTGCATCCGGCTGACCTTCTTGTTTAAACCTTCTGTTGACAGCGAGGCTGAAGGTAGCTACTGCTGTGCCCTTTTGGGTGTATCTCAATTCAATATCTCTTGTCAGACGACCTATGAGTACGATCTTGTTCATTGTTTATCACTCCGATTAAGCATCTTTTTTTATTATCATGTGACGTACAAAGTTTTCAGATATTTTAAATCCGTGATCTAAATCAGCTAAAAGCTCATTGTTACCTTTAAAGTTGATTAAAACATAGTAACCTTCAGTGAACTTGTTCTTGATTTTGTACGCAAGTTTTCTTTTTCCCCACTCTTCAACTGTTTCAACTTCACCTTTTGCCGAAATCATACCTTTGATCTTTTCGATGTTTTCTGAAATTTGCTCAGTAGAAAGTTCAGGATTGTAAATAATCACTGTTTCATAACTGTTCATTTTTTCACCTCCCTTTGGACTTATGGCTCTCTAAAAGAGAGCAAGGATGCACGCAGTGTTTCTATTATAACACAACCACATTTTTGTACAACTGTATTTCATAAATTATTTGCTGCTGCCGATTATTTTTTTTACTCGTTTTTCAAATTTCTCCCTGTCGAGCATCACGATCCTACCGCAACCTGAACATTTTATTTTAATGTCCATCCCTATCCTGACGACCGTCCACTGGTTGCTTCCGCAGGGATGATTTTTTTTTGTCTCCACGACATCTCCTAGGTTGATGTCCATTTCTCAAGCTCCTCCCTCATAATCTTAATCAAAAAAACAAATATCCTATATAAAAGTACTGGGCAATATAAGAATTGTTAAGGGCGTTTATAATATTGCTATGATTGAACAGTATAGCCAATGAATATATAGAGTTGATGATTATAATATTTACTATTGCACCTTCGATAATACCCATCAAAGCCCCACCTGTTTTATTCATGATGTTCAGAACCGGGAGCTTTGCTATAAAATCGAAAAATCCCGCTATTACAAAAATAACAAGCCTCACAACAAGAAACACGCCTATGAAACACAAGAGATATAATATCATATCTGCAAGGGTTGCTGCAAAATCAAAAGCTATGTTCATATTTCCACTTTCTGCAGCAGCATTTTGTATGAAATCTCTGGCTCCCACAGGCAGCTTGTTCAAGTCCAGCTGTTCTAATCCCTTTGATTCTGAAGAATTCCCTACTCTAAAGTTCTCCGCGATGAAATTATATAAACTATTGTAAATATCTGTATTTTCAGTGACTAGTTCATATACTCTTTTATATAAACTGGATGCTATTATCAACGAAATCACAAAAGAAAGTATGGAAGCCAGCGCATTAACGAGTCCTCTTTTAAAATCCGCAATAACATATAATACAAAAACTCCTATAATCAAAATGTCTATCCAAGACATCCCTAACCCCCCTCACCGGTTCACATATCTGCATATTTTATTTGATTTCTTTTCTTTTTAATTTTACTTATTTTGTATACTTTCCCAAGATAAGCTCCCATGAAAACCACAAATACGACAAATATAAGGTTAATATTTATCTGAATATATATGTTGCTTTCAGGAAATAAATTCATGATTGGGTAAAAAGGTGAGTTCCAAAACAAAATCGGTGCACCCACAAAGTAAAACAAATTGTAATTCTGTACCGCCGTAAGATTTTCAGACATCGACTGCATACCCTGTGCTCCTATTACATATATAAGTGCAGGCAAAATGCATATTATTCCAAATACTAAGAAATCGGTCTCTCTGTTTTTAATCCTGCTTTTCCCTAGCATGAATCCTGAAGCAAACCATACTCCCATTGCTAGAAAAGTCATTGCCATCATCATCGGCAGATTTTCTTTTTCTATGAACGTGTTTAGGGCCGCTACTGTTACATGCATCCCGTTGCCTATAACACCCCACTTTAAAAAAATGCTCGTTTTTTCCTTCATCCATTATCCTCCTATTGTTTCACGTGAAACATCAGTTGGAAAGCCTTTCCGTCAGACGCTCCAAGTCATCGTTGCTATAGTACTCTATTTCTATTTTCCCTTTATTGTTCTTGCCGCTTATTTTGACTTTTGTTCCTAAATTATTTTGCAATTTTTCCTGCAGATCTTTTAAGAACATCTGCGTCTTGGTATCTAAGGTCTTTTCTGTATTTTCTTTGTTTTGTTCGTTTTTTAACTTTTGAACACATTTTTCAGCTTCTCTTACGCTCAACTTTTCTTTTAATATCTTTTCTAATAGTCTCTCTCTGTCTATTCCATCAACTGAAAGAATGCATCTGCCGTGCCCTGGAGTGATTATCTCATCTACTATCAAGCCTCGAATTTCTTTTGGCAGATTTAGAAGCCTCAAAGTATTAGCTATCGAAGTTCTGCTTTTCCCTATCCTCAAGGATATATCCTGTTGCGTCAGATCAAATTTATTCATTAAATCTTTATAAGCAAGAGCTGCTTCAATTTCGTTTAAGTCTTCTCTTTGGAGATTCTCAATAAGAGCCAGCTCCATAACGCCTTTGTCTGTAAGTTCTCTAATTACTACCGGAACCTCTTTGATCCCAGCCATTTTTGCTGCTCTCCATCTCCTTTCTCCTGCAACTATCTTATAGCCATCGTTATAAGCAGTTACTATAATGGGCTGTATAACACCGTGTTCCCTAATGGAGTTTGAAAGTTCTTCAAGTTTTTCCTGGTCAAACTTTGTTCTTGGCTGGTTTTTGTTCGGGCATATTCTGTCTATGTCTATGCTCTCGAGGCCTTGCCTTGCTTGTTCGCTCTCTTCCGGAATCAGTGCTTGCAGACCTTTTCCCAAACCTTTTTTACTTTTCATATCCTATCCCCCTTCCTCTTTATGAACTCTTTTGCAAATTCGAAGTACGCCTGTGCTCCTTTGGATTTTTCATCATACTCTAGTATAGCCAATCCATGGCTTGGTGCCTCAGCAAGTCGTACATTTCGAGGGATAACTGTCTTATAAACCTTTTCTCCGAAATAACTGCTTACTTCATCAACTACCTGGAGTGAAAGGTTGGTTCTCCCGTCAAACATAGTCATTATAATTCCTTCGATTGACAATTTGTTGTTAAGACCCCTTTTGACGAGGTTTATGGTATTCATGAGCTGGCTCACACCTTCTAAAGCATAATATTCACATTGTATTGGAACTAAAACGGAATTAGAAGCTGCAAGCGCATTTAACGAAATAAGACCTAAAGAAGGAGGACAATCAATCATTACATAATCGTATATTCCATCAGCATTATTCAAAAAAACGCTCATTAAAAGCTCTCTGTTTTTCATAGCTGTCATTTCTATTTCTGCACCGGCTAATTCAGGTTTAGAAGGCACTAAATCAAGGTTTTTAAACCTTGTTTTTATGCAAACTTCATTTAAATCAGACCCGTTTACCATCCCGTCATAGAGGCTAAACTCTAGAGATTCTTTGTCTATGCCGAACCCACTGGTAGTATTGCCTTGGGGGTCCGCATCCACCACCAGGACTCTCTTCCCAAGTTGCGCGATATAAGTACTAAGGTTAATGTTGGTGGTCGTCTTACCCACTCCGCCTTTTTGATTGAAAACCGATATTATCTTAGTCATTATTACCCTCCACTAATTCATATTACTATTTTAACACTTATCTCTATAATATCAATGATGTTTTAAATGTTTCACGTGAAACATTTAAAAAAAGCTCTCACTGATTACAGGTTGTTTTAAAAGCCTGTTTAAGTGAGAGCCTTTTTATCTGTTTTTCTTTATTTTAATTTTAACCTCTAAGTATTCGTCTTGATCGTTTTCAACGTATGAAGCATCTATTCCAGTCTTTAAAATATCTTCAAAAGCTTTCTTAATAGTATTGGTATATATCCTCATATTTATAAAACTCTTTACTCTAGCTTTCTTTTCATGTGTGATAGGTTCGTCAAAATTGTTAATTAAGATCTCGTCTCTTATTTTTTCAATAAGTTCTTCAGTTTTCTTTACGTTTAAATCAGATGAGATGATTTTCTTCAAAGCCATCAGCTGAAGTTCTTCATCTGGAATTTTCAAAAGAGCTCTTGCATGTCGTTCAGAAAGTTCATTGTTGAATATCATCTCTCTCACTGTTGGATCCAGCCTTAATAATCGCAATTTATTAGCTATCGTAGACTGATTTTTCCCCACCTTTTTTGCAATCTGTTCCTGAGTCATTCCATGTAAACTTATGAGCTGCTGGTAGCTTTCCGCTTCTTCTATGAAATCGAGATCCTCCCTTTGGATATTCTCGATTAATGCTATCGTAGCAGAATCTACGTCTACTATATCGCTTACAATAACCGGTATTTCTTTTAGACCTGCCAGTTTTGACGCCCGGAGGCGTCTCTCTCCCGCAATTAATTCATAGCTTTTATCACTGAATTTCCTCACAGATATCGGTTGCAATACTCCGTAACTCTTTATTGATATCGCAAGCTCTTCTAAAGAAGCGTTTGAAAAGCGTGTCCTCGGTTGATATGGATTAGGCCTAATGCAATCTATGTCAACATATTGAATCTTCATACCGTCACTCATCGAATTCCTCCAGTTTATAATGGTTTTTTGCTGGGAACACCCTGCCTTCTAGGATACTTTAGAGGTGTTTTTTTAATTTTTTTACATATGACCAGGTATCTTACGATATCTTCATAAGGCATCATAATTTTACTGATGCTATCCACCTTGCCCCCTAAAACTTCTACAGCTTTTTTTGCATCTTCCAACTCTTCCTGATATTTAGGACCTTTTGAGGCTATGAATTTTCCTCCCAGCCTTGTTAGCGGCAGACAATATTCACTGAGAACATTCATAGGTGCAACTGCTCTTGAAAAAACTAAATCATATTTCTCTCTGTGTTCATTAGCTCTACCAACATCTTCTGCCCTGCTGTGAACAAATTCAACGTTCTCTATACCTAGTTTTATGCAAGCCGCTTCAATAAATTTCAGCTTCTTTTCTGTTGAGTCTATAAAAGTCATTTCCCACTTTGGATGAACTATTTTCAATGGAATCCCGGGAAAACCACCCCCGGTTCCCATATCTGCCACTAACATCTCTTCCTGACTATTATCATACATAAATATAGAATCTAAGAAGTGCTTTGTAATAAACTCGTTTTCTTCTTCTATTGCTGTGAGATTAAATTTTTTATTTGCTTCCAAAACAAGATTCATGTATTCCATCAATGAAAAGATTTGTTCATCTGTTAGATTAAAGCCCTTTTCCTTTAATCCTATATAGAGCAACTGTCTAGATTCCATTATTTTTTGTAGTTTCCTTTCTATTGTAGTTTTCCATATACACCAACAGAACTGAAATGTCTGCAGGAGATACTCCTGAAATTCTCGATGCATGACCTATTGACACCGGTCTAATTTTTCCAAGCTTTTGCCTAGCTTCCAAACGCAAACCGCTTATATTGTCATATTTTATATTATCAGGTATTTTTTTCTTCTCCAGCTTTTTAAATTGCTCAACTTGGTTTAACTGTTTTTTTATGTAGCCTTCGTATTTTATCTGTATTTCCACCTGTTCATATACATTTTCTGGCATTTCAGGTCTTTTTGGATCTAAAACACTAAGCTCTAAATAGCTTATTTCGGGTCTTTTTATCAATTCATAAAGGGAAATGCCCTGATTTGAAAAAGAACTGTTTTTTCCCTGTAAAAACGCCTCTAATTCACTCGAAGGTTTCAAAGTTATATTTTTAAGCCTTTCAATTTCTTCAGATATCATATTTTTCTTATTCTTATATTTTTCAAATCGTATGTCATCAATGAGCCCTACTTCTCTTCCTAATTCCGTCAAGCGTAGATCTGCATTATCTTGCCTGAGTATCAATCTGTACTCTGCTCTGGATGTCATCATCCTATATGGCTCCAGAGTTCCCTTCGTCACTATGTCGTCAATCAACACTCCAATGTATGCCTGTGACCTGTCCAAAATTAAAGGCTCTTTATCTTTAAGCTTCAATGAAGCATTTATCCCTGCTACTAAACCTTGAGCAGCAGCTTCTTCATACCCACTCGTTCCATTTATCTGTCCTGCGAAAAATAACCCCTCAATTTCTTTGTATTCAAGAGACGGCCACAGCTGTAACGGATCTATATTGTCGTACTCAATGGCATATGCCGATCTCATGATTTCTACATTTTCCATTCCTTCCACCGTGCGCAACATTTTAAGTTGAACATCTTCCGGCAGGCTTGAAGACATACCTTGAACATATAGCTCCTCTGTATCCCTTCCTTCCGGTTCAATGAAAATCTGATGCTTTGGCTTATCCGAAAACCTCACAACTTTGTCTTCTATTGAAGGACAGTATCTTGGTCCTACACCGGTTATGTTTCCACTATAAAGAGGGGATAAATGGAGATTATCTCTGATGACCTCATGGGTTTTTTCATTCGTATAAGTCAAGTAACAAGGAACTTGGTTGATGTTTATGCTGTCTGTTTCAAACGAAAAAGGGATAATCCTATCATCGCCTTCTTGAATTGTCATCTTATGAAAATCAACGCTTTTTCTATCAACTCTTGCAGGTGTTCCTGTCTTAAACCTCAAAAGCTTAATTCCATTATTCATCAAACTGCCCGAGAGATCATTTGCCCCGAAGAGACCGTTTGGTCCTCCATCATAGCTTACATCTCCAATTATTATTCTAGATTTCAAATAAGTTCCCGTAGCCATTATGATGCATCTTGCCTGGAAGACAGCCCCTGTTTTAGTGACTACATTTTTGACTATCCCATTATCGACACCCAAACCAACTGCTTCATGCTGCTTTATATATAGGTTATCTTGTTGCTCCAGAGTTTTTTTCATCTCCTGCTGGTATTTCAATTTATCTGCCTGTGCTCTCAAGGAGTGCACCGCTGGTCCTTTCGCAGTGTTGAGCATCTTGCACTGTATCATCGTCTTGTCAATATTCTTGCCCATCTGGCCACCCAATGCATCAAGCTCTCTAACCAAATGACCCTTGCCTGTACCACCTATGGATGGATTGCAAGGCATCAATGCTATAGAGTCGAGATTCATTGTAAGAAGCAATGTCTTATGTCCCAACCTGGCAGCCGCCAGGGCGCTTTCACATCCAGCATGTCCTCCTCCAACTACTATTATATCGTAAATTCCTGCTTTATAACTCAACTCTATACCTACTTTCCTATGCAAAATTTGCTGAAAATTTCGTCTACTATGTCTTCTGTAACTGTTTCGCCTATTATCTTGCCCAGCTTATCCCAAGCATTCTTTATATCTACAGATATCATCTCTACAGGCAGGCCTGAATCGAGTCCCTCAAGACAGTCATTTAAAGACTGAGAAGAATCCTGAAGCAAGTTTATATGCCTAATGTTCGATACCATTTCGTATGCATCCGAATCCATCCCGGCATCGCTTACCTCATCATAAATCTTATTCTTCAGTTCCTCAATTCCCAACTCTTTGAGAATTGAAATTTCAACAACTTCCATATGTGATTTATTCCTTACATCTTCTTTGTTTACTTTTAGTTCCCTATCTATTTTATTTATAGCCACCAAACCTTTTTTATCCTTAACCAATTGTAACAGAGCCAAATCCTCTTCGTCCATTCCCCTTTCACCATCCAGTAAAAGAAGTACGAAGTCACTTTCAGATAATATCTCTTTTGTTTTATTTATGCCCAGCTTTTCAATCAAATTTTCAGTTTCTCGTATCCCTGCAGTATCGATTATCTTTAAAGGTATTCCTTTAATATTTATGTATTCCTCTATTGTATCTCTTGTTGTTCCTTCAAATTCAGTTACTATCGCTCTTTCCTCTCCTAGAAGAGCGTTTAAAAGTGAAGATTTACCTACATTTGGCTTTCCAATTATGGCTGTCTTTATACCTTCTCTTATTATTCTTCCGTTCTTTGAGGCTTGTATCAATTTGTCTATCTTAAATTTAATATCATTTGATTTTTGGCTTATCAACTTAAATGACATCTCTTCGATATCATATTCAGGATAATCTATACTCGCTTCAATATGTGCCAGTATCTCAATTAAATCATTTCTAATTTCTTTAACTTTCTTAGATAATCTTCCCTCCAGCTGCTTAACCGACATTTGAAGACTTCTATCAGTCTTGGAGTTTATTACGTCTATTACCGCTTCAGCTTGTGTTAGATCTATCCTACCGTTTAAAAAAGCCCTTTTGGTAAACTCTCCAGGTTCTGCCATTCTGGCTCCTTTTGTCAAAGCCAGCTCTAAAATCTTTCTTACCGGGATTATTCCTCCGTGGCAGCTTATCTCTATTACATCTTCCTTGGTATAAGTATTTGGTGCGAGCATTTTTGATACTAAGACTTCGTCTACAATCTGTCCTTTTTCGTCTACAATATGACCGTAAATTATGCTCCTGTTTTTATAATCGTCAAAATCAACTTTTGACTTTGTCACGAATATTTTCTTAATTACTTCCACAGATTTATCCCCGGTCATTCTAACCATTCCAATGCCTGAAAAGCCTACCGGCGTAGATATTGCGGCTATGGTATCTTCCAAATAATTCATCTTTTCACTCCTAATATTAAAGACCAGCCTTTTAGCTGGTCTTCTTTGAATCGATAACTACTTTTCTAAAAGGTTCCTCACCTTCACTATACGTATAAACTACTTCATGATTCTGAAGAGTTGAATGTATGATTCTTCTTTCATACGGATTCATAGGCTCTAAAACTACTTTTAAATTGTTTTTTTCAACTTTTTTTGCTAATTTAAAAGCTAAATCTTTTAAAGTATCTTCTCTTTTTTCTCTGTAGTTTTCAGTATCTATTACTACTCTTATATATTCATCAGAACTTTTATTTACAACTAAGCTAGTAAGGTACTGAATAGAATCCAGTGTTTGGCCTCTTCTTCCTATAAGAATACCCATATCTTCGCCCTCAAGGGTGATGTTTAAATTTCGTTGATTAAGTTCAATCCTACATGTTGCCTCAATACCGAATTTTTCAAAAATTTGCTCCAAAAACATTTTGGCGTTTTCAATGAAATCATCTTTCATGGTAACTTCGACCTTGGCGTTTTTAACTCCAAAAATCCCCATTATTCCATTTGAAGGCAGCTCAAGCACCTTTGTTTCTACCTGCTCTCTGGTGGCGTTTAGTTCTTTTAGCGCATTATTTATTGCTTCTTCTATTGACTTGCCTTTGGCAACCACCGTTTTCATTTACTTCTCCCCCTCTTTTGGAGCTTTACCTTTTTGCATTATAAGCTGTTGTACGTATGTCAGTAAATTATTTATAATCCAGTAAAGTCCCAGTCCTGATGGAAGTCCCCATGATACGAAACCTATCATAAGAGGAGAGATTATCTTCATTGATTGAGTCATCGCTTGAGCCTGATTGTTTCCACCCGCTTGAGGCTGAGCTAGGTTTGACATGCTTAAATAAGTAGTTGCAGCCGCTACTATTGGTATTACTCTTAATGGATCGTAAGCACTCAAATCTGCTAGCCATAAAAAAGACTTGTCTATCGTAGCAAAAACCTCCGCACTGAAAACATAAGGTACAGGCTCTCTCATTACACCAAAAAGACCTATTATTATAGGAAATTGAATAAGCATCGGCAAACAACCCCCCATAGGGTTGTAATTGTGCTTTTGATAAATCTTCATCATCTCTTCATTAAGCTTTGCTTTGTTGTTTCCATGCTTTTTCTGAAGAGCTTGTATTTCCGGCTGCAGCTTGTTCATTTGCTGCATAGATTTATTTTGCTTAAGAGTAATTGGAAGCATCAACAGCTTCGCAAAAACTGCAAATACGACTATTGATATACCATAATCTTGTACAAAAGTATAGATTAAATGTAGTACGCTACCGAACAATCCATATAAAAAAGACATTTATTTTCCTCCCGGGATTTAACTAATATTTTCTATCACAACAAACCTTTTCTCTCATTTCAAAGGATCAAATCCTCCCGGATGAAAAGGATGACATTTCCCTACTCTTTTTACACAAATGACCAAGCCTTTTAATGGCCCATATTTTTCTATCGCCTGAATACAGTAATCCGAACAAGTGGGATGAAACCTACATGTCTTTGGCAACAGAGGAGATATAGCCTTTTGATAAAACTTAATCATCAGTAACATTAATTTTTTCATATCATCTACTCATTTTCAAGGATTCGATTATATTTCTTCAACAAATGGTTCACTGCAGAGCTTATTTCTTTATACTCCCTGTCTTCACAACCTTTTCTCGCAATAAAAATTATATCATATCCTTTGACACTATTAAAAGAACTATTCCTGTAAGATTCTTTTATAAGACGCTTCACTCTATTTCTCGTTACACTGTTTCCAACTTTTTTGCTTACTGTTATACCTAATCTAGTTTCGTCCTTACCGTTTCTCAAATAATACATTACCAAAAGCCTGTTAGCCATAGACCTTCCTTTTGAGTATATGATTCTAAATCGCTGATTTGTAAAAGAATTGATTTTCATGCTGATACCGGCTTTCTGGACGTATTTAGAAAAAGGCCACACTTACGCGGCCTTAAGCTGATAAACGCTTTCTTCCTTTTCTTCTTCTATTGCTAAGAACTTTTCTTCCGGAAGCACTCTTCATTCTTTGTCTAAAACCATGCACTTTGGATCTTTGTCTTACTTTAGGCTGATAAGTCATTTTCATTACTTACACCTCCCTGCACCTAATTATTATATTAAATATATCACTTTGCCCATAATGGATTTACCATAAAATTATATATGCAAAAACAAGGCATGTCAAGAATAATAAGAGTTTATTAACAGGCTAGCTATATTATTTTTTATCTAGTTCATAGATAACTGTTGATAAATCCTGGGGCTTTCTGCTATTATATAAACAGGTGTTGATAACTTATGCTTATTTTATCTACATATCCACAATATATTGATAATTTGTGGATATGTCACACTATTTTGTTTATAAAAACATCACAAACCTTAATTAACAACATAAAACCTTGTTCATAACTACTTATCAACATCTGTTTACAACGCAGATGTTGATATTCGTTTAGATGGATTGTCTACAAACTATCAACAATTATCATTTTCTACAGGAGGAGTATTAATGGATAACAATCTGCAACATTTGTGGAACAAAACTTTGGAAATAATCGAGGAAGAATTGACCCAGGTAAGCTTCGAAACCTGGTTGAAAAGAATAGAACCTCTTTCGTACAATGAAAATACTATTGTTTTAGGTGTGGAAAATGATTTTACAAAAGGAATTCTTGAGGCTCGATACGCAGTTCTTATAGGAAACTCCCTTAAACATGTCACGGGAAAGAATGTAGCTGTGGAATTTGTTATACCTTCTGCCAGCGGACAAAATACTGGAGATTCCTCTTATAATGGAAGCCAGCCAAATAATATGAACAACAACTATAATTTCATCGACAGCAGCAACCTTAATCCCAAGTATACTTTTGACACCTTCGTCATAGGTGAAAGCAATCGCTTTGCCCACGCTGCTTCCGTAGCAGTGGCTGAGGCTCCGGCCCAAAGATATAATCCACTTTTCATATATGGAGGCGTAGGGCTAGGAAAAACCCACTTGATGCATGCCATTGGTCACTACGCGCTTGAACAGTGGTCCAATAAAAAGGTAGTTTACGTATCTTGTGAAAAATTCACAAATGACTTTATAGATTCTATTCAAAACAAGAACAACGTTTCATTCAGAAACAAGTATAGAAATGTTGATGTTTTGCTAATAGATGATATCCAGTTCATAGCAGGCAAAGAAGGTACACAGGAAGAATTTTTCCACACCTTCAACGCTCTACATGAAGCTAACAAGCAAATAGTAATATCAAGCGACCGCCCTCCCAAAGAGATTCCTACTCTTGAGGAAAGGCTCCGATCTAGGTTTGAATGGGGCCTTATAACAGACATTCAAGCTCCGGATTTAGAAACCAGGATAGCAATTTTAAAGAAAAAGGCAAATACCGAAAAAATTAATATCGGAAATGACGTACTGGTTTTCATCGCAAATAAAATTCATTCGAATATCAGAGAACTTGAAGGCGCCCTAATAAGAGTTAATGCTTTTTCGAGGCTTACAAGCCAGAATATAAGCGTCGAGCTTGCAGCTGAAGCTTTAAAGGACATACTATCCGCCAGAACTCCTGAAATTATAACAGTGGATCTTATTAAGGAAGTCACAGCCAAATACTTCAATATAGAAGTTGAAGATTTTAATCTTAAAAAAAGGACAAAATCAATTGCATACCCTAGACAGGTTGCCATGTATCTTTCCAGGGAGATGACTGGCCTCTCTCTTCCTAAAATTGGAGAAGAATTTGGTGGAAGGGACCATTCAACTGTTATTCACGCAATCGATAAGATAGCAAATGAGATGAGTGAGAATTTCGATTTTAAAAATCTTATCAATCGAATAATGAAAGATATAAAAGGCAACAACTAAATCTAGATATTAAACCTTGTGGATAAGTTTTTTGTTTTAGGTTGCTTACAACCAGCTTTATCAACATTTTATCAACCGCGACTATTCATATACAGCACCATATAAGCTCCATTATCCACAAATCCACAGCACCTACTACTACTATTACTATCTTAATTTATAGATATATATAAAAAGGGGATGATTTCATGCAGTTCACAACTACCAAGATTTCACTTGTCAATGCAGTAAATACAGTACAAAAAGCCGTATCTACTAAAACTACGCTTCCAATACTCGAAGGCATTTTATTTGAAGCTATCGACAACGACATATACCTAATGGGTACAGATATGGAAATTGGAATCAGGACAAAGCTCTCAGGAAATGTATATAGAGAAGGAAAAGTAGTCTTATCGGCAAAACTTATCTCAGAACTTTCTAGAAAATTACCTGATGATGAAGTTAAAATAGAACTTAAAGAAAATAACAAAACATTGATTTCATGTAAAAACTCTGAATTCAACATCCAAGGAGAAGCAGGAGAAGATTTTCCAAAGATGCCTGAAGTCGTAGGTGAAAAAAATGCGCTTATCCCAAAGGAACTTTTTAGAAGCCTAATTAAAGAAACGATTTTTTCAGTAGCCAAAAGCGACAATATACCCATATTGACGGGAGAGCTATTGGAGATTTCAGACGGAGAATTTAAAATAGTAGCTCTGGACGGTTACAGGCTTGCTTTAAGAAAGGCAAAGACAGAACCAGACATAGAAGTGAAGGAAGTTATACCTGAAAGAACTATGATGGAAATATACAGACTTTTATCAATGAAAGAAGAAGATGTATACTTGTCTGCTACCAAAAATCAGGTTCTTTTCACAATAGGAGAAACTAGTATGGTTTCAAATCTTCTGCAAGGAGAATATATCAATTATAAACAAATAATACCTTCCAACAGCACTACAAAGGTTAAGGTTAATACACAGGAGCTTCTTTCAAGCTGCGAAAGAGCAGCTCTTATGGTGCGAGATGGAAAAAATAATTTAATAAAGATGAATTTTTCAGACAGCGTGCTGGAGATATTATCAAATTCCGACTTGGGAAATCTTCATGAGAGCATAGATGTTGATATGAAGGGTGATCCTTTGAAGATAGCCTTTAACTGCAATTACTTTATTGATGCGCTTAAAGCGGTAAGCGAGGAAGAGATAAACCTTGAATTTACTACTTCTGTTAGCCCTTGTGTGATAAAACCCGTTGATGGAGACTATTTTACATATCTTATATTGCCGGTTAGATACATCGAACACTAAATTATATTTAAATATGATAACCGAGGAAGGTGTAAAATGAATACAACGAGAGTTGGCATAAAAACTGAATTTATAAAATTAGACCAATTTTTAAAATTTGTAGGGATTGCAGAAAGTGGTTCTTATGCTAAGATGATGATATTTGATGGTATTGTTTCAGTTAATGGGGAAATATGCATCCAAAGAGGAAAAAAGCTATACCCCGATGACATAATAGGAATTGCTGATCACGAAGAGATATTCAAAGTAATTAAAGAAGAGGAATAAAAATGCATCTTGAAAGACTCAAGCTTTTGAATTTCAGAAATTATTCTTCATTGGATATAATGCTTGATAAAAAAATGAATATAATAGTTGGAGACAATGGGCAGGGCAAAACAAACCTTTTAGAAGCAATATACTTTTTAAGTCGGGGAAAGTCATTTCGAAACCCAAATAGGGATCTAGTTTCCATGGAGTGTGAACAAGGGATTGTAGAAGGTTTTTTTGAAAGAAAAAATTTAAATGATTCCGTCAGGATAATCATAGACAATTCAGAATCAGCCGAAAAGACCACTGTTAATGTGAACAATAAAAAATTAAAGTCTAAAAATGATCTTCCCTCAAGATTTCTAATAGTCGATTTTACACCGGAAGATCTTAATATCGTCAACGACGGTCCTGACAAGAGAAGAAGGTTTATAGATAATGAGCTCTTAAACATAAAACCTGTTCATGGAAGCATACTAAAAGATTACAATAAAATATTGAGGCAGAGAAATGAACTTTTGAAAAATATGCAAAGAGACCATTCACTTAAGAGTACTCTTTATATTTGGGATGAACAGCTGGTTGAGTACGGAAAAAAACTAATAATAAACAGAATCGTATTTTTACAAAAGCTAAATAGAATAGCCAAGGAGATACATTTTAACCTCTCAGATAAATCAGAAGAGCTAAAGCTTTATTATTTTTCAAATCTTATAAAAAGCAACTCAGATATAGAGAGACTGTCGGTTATATTTAAAGATAGATTAGAAGAAAACTTTGACAACGATTTAAAAAAAGGTTACACTTCCATAGGACCTCATCTTGATGACATCAAAATTAATATCAATGATTTGGACGCAAAAACATTTGGCTCTCAAGGCCAAAAAAGAACATGTGCCCTTTCCTTGAAACTTTCCCAAACTCATATTATCAAAGAAGAGACAGAAGAAGATGCAATAGTGCTTCTAGATGATGTTATGAGCGAGCTGGACATCAAAAGGCAAAAAAAGCTTCTCGAAAGCTTCAGCCGCCATCAAATCGTGATAACATCAACTGAAATAAATTTTATGAATGAACTTCAATCCGAAACGAAAAAAATATATAATATTAAGGGCGGAAATTTGATATAGGTTCTAATATTTGAGAAAAATTAAAGACTGGAGGACAGTGGAATGTCACAAAGCAATAAATACGGCGCAGAACAGATCCAGGTTTTAGAGGGTCTGGAAGCGGTTAGAAAAAGACCGGGAATGTACATCGGAAGCACCGGCAGCAGAGGGCTTCACCATCTCGTGTACGAAATAGTCGACAATAGCATAGATGAAGCTTTGCAGGGACATTGCGATAACATAAAGGTCACGATTAACAAGGATGACTCCATAACAGTAGTTGATAACGGAAGAGGAATACCCACAGGAATACATCCCAAGCTTAAAAAATCTGCAGTTGAAGTGGCTCTTACTATGCTTCATGCCGGGGGAAAATTTGGAGGAGGAGGATACAAGGTTTCAGGTGGTCTGCATGGAGTCGGCGTTTCTGTAGTGAATGCACTTTCAGAAAGCCTGACAGTTGAAGTTAAGCAAAACGGCCATGTTTATGAGCAATGCTACCAAAGAGGAAAGCCTTTGTCCGATTTGAAAATTGTGGGAGATACTAACAGGTCAGGAACAACTATAACTTTTAAACCTGACCATGAGATATTTGAAGAACTTGAGTATGATTTTGATATTTTGGAACACCGATTGCGTGAGCTAGCCTTTCTTAATAAGGGGATTTCTATAGTCCTTAAAGACGAAAGGGAAGAAAAAAGAACTGAAAAATACTGCTATGACGGAGGAATAGTATCTTTTGTTGCTTATTTAAATAAAAACAAGGATCCTCTCCATGATAATGTTATAGGATTTGAAAAAATTAAAGACGAGATAATCGTAGATATAGCAATGCAGTACACCGACAATTATAATGAGAATATTTACGCTTTTGCAAATAATATAAATACTACTGAAGGCGGAACGCATCTTAATGGATTCAAGTCCGCGTTGACAAGAACGATAAATGCATATGCTAAAAAATACAACTATTTAAAGGCGAGCGACAAAAATCTTTCAGGTGAAGATGTGAGAGAAGGCCTTACTGCAATTATAAGCGTCAAGATAACCGATCCACAGTTTGAAGGCCAAACAAAGACAAAACTTGGAAACACTGAGGTTAAGGGAATAGTGGAGAGCATAGTCAACGACAACTTCTATGCATTCCTTGAAGAAAATCCCAGTGTCTCAAAAATAGTAATAGAAAAAGCACTGACAGCGGCAAGAGCAAGGCAAGCTGCTCGTAAAGCGAGGGAGCTTACAAGACGAAAAAGTGTTTTGGACAATACTGCGCTGCCGGGAAAGCTGGCTGACTGTAGAGAGAAAGATCCTGCATTGTCGGAAATATACATAGTTGAGGGAGATTCAGCTGGAGGTTCCGCTAAACAAGGAAGAGATCCTAAGACTCAAGCCATCCTTCCTCTTAGAGGAAAGATACTCAATGTAGAGAAAGCTAGACTTGACAGAATATTAAATACCGAGACCATTAGATCAATGATAACAGCATTTGGCAGCGGCATAGGAGATGATTTTGACAGATCTTCTGCGAGATACCATAAAATTATAATAATGACCGATGCTGACGTTGATGGAGCACATATAAGAACATTGCTCCTTACATTTTTCTACCGTTACATGAAGGGATTGATAGACGAAGGTTTTGTTTATATAGCACAGCCACCTCTGTACAAGCTACAAAAAGGAAAAAGGATTGAGTATGCTTATTCTGATAAGGAAATGAATAAGTTAATGGATGAAATGGGACGAGAGAACAATATCGGTTTGCAAAGATACAAGGGCCTTGGTGAGATGAATCCAGAGCAGCTTTGGGAAACAACCATGGATCCTGAAACACGAACGCTTTTACAGGTTTCAATTGATGATGCCATTCAAGCAGATGAAATATTTACTATTTTGATGGGAGACAAGGTTCAACCCAGAAAAGAGTTTATCGAACGAAATGCAAAAAAGGTTAAGAACCTTGACATATAGGAGGGTATATAGTTGAGTGATGAATACAACAAAGTTTTACCGATAAATATTGAAGATGAAATGAAAAAATCTTATATCGACTATGCTATGAGCGTCATCGTAGGAAGGGCCCTTCCAGATGTCAGAGACGGATTGAAGCCTGTTCACAGAAGGATTTTATTTGCCATGAACGAACTTGGAATGACTCCTGAGAAACCCTTTAGAAAGAGTGCCAGAATCGTCGGTGACGTACTGGGTAAGTATCATCCACACGGAGATACTGCTGTATACGATGCTATGGTTAGAATGGCACAGGAATTTTCAACAAGGTATCCCTTGGTTTTCGGGCACGGAAACTTTGGATCTATAGATGGAGACAGCGCTGCGGCAATGAGATACACTGAAGCGAAGATGAGCAAAATATCAACTGAGCTTTTGAGGGATATAAATAAAGATACCGTAGATTTTACTTTAAACTTTGACGAAACACAAAAAGAACCGGTAGTTATGCCTTCCAGGTATCCCAATCTTTTGGTTAACGGATCTTCAGGAATCGCTGTAGGGATGGCTACGAACATTCCACCTCATAATCTAAATGAAGTCATAGATGCGACAGTGCATCAGATAGACAATCCGGAGTGCCACATTGAGGAGCTTATGAAGCTTCTTAAGGGCCCTGATTTTCCAACAGGCGGAATAATACTAGGAAAAGAAGGCATAAGATCTGCCTATGAGACTGGTAGAGGAAGAATAAAAGTTAGAGCCAAGGTACATACTGAAGAAATATCCAGCTCAAAGCAAAGAATAGTTATTACAGAAATACCTTACATGGTGAACAAGTCCAAGCTTGTTGAAAAAATTGCTGACCTTGTAAAAGATAAAAAAGTCGAAGGAATTTCTGATATAAGAGATGAGTCCGACAGAAACGGCATTAGAGTTGCCATAGATTTAAAAAGAGATGTAAATTCTGAAATAATTTTAAATCAACTGTATAAACATACCCAATTGCAGGAGACATTCGGAGTCATCTTGCTTGCATTGGATAAAAATCAGCCCAAAATAATGAATTTAAAAGAAATTTTGACTAAATATGTTGAACACCAAAAAGAGATAATAATTAGAAGAACCCAGTTTGACCTTAAAAAAGCGGAAGATAGGGCTCATATTCTAGAAGGTCTCATAATTGCTCTAGACAATATAGATAGAGTAATTCAAATAATTAGAGGCTCAAAAAATGGTGAAGAAGCAAAGATTTCTTTAATCGAAGAGTTTGCCCTATCTGAAAAGCAGGCTCAAGCGATTTTGGACATGCGTCTCCAGAGGCTTACAGGACTCGAAAGAGAAAAGATAGAGACAGAATACGATGAGCTAATGATAAAGATCGCAGAGTTTAAGAGAATCTTATCAAGTGAAGAATTGATCCTTAACGTAATAAAAGAAGAGATGTTAGAAATAAAGGAAAAATTTGGAGATGGCAGAAGAACGGCTTTTGAGGTGGATTATGACGATATAAGCATGGAAGACCTTATAGAAGAAGAAGACCTTGTTATAACCATGACACATGTAGGCTACGTCAAGAGAATTTCTGCAGACACTTACACTGCTCAGAAAAGAGGCGGAAAGGGAATAACAGCTCTATCAACAAGGGACAACGATTTTGTTGAGCATTTATTTACTACTACTACTCATCACTATATCCTGTTCTTTACAAACAGAGGAAAGGTATACAGACTTAAGGCTTATGAGATTCCGGATGCCTCCAGAACAGCTAGGGGAACAGCCATAGTAAATATACTTCAGCTAGAAGATGATGAAAAGGTAACTACGGTAATACCTATTAGGGAATTTAGTGAAAATTGGTACCTGACCATGGCAACCCGCAAAGGTATAATAAAAAAGACGGACCTAAAAGAATACGACAGTTCAAGAAAGTCAGGCTTACTGGCCATAAATCTTAATGAGGACGATGAGCTTATTGCCGTGGAACTGACCGACGGATCGAAAGAAATGATAATGGGTACCAAAAAAGGCTATGCCATAAGATTTTCTGAAAATGACGTGAGAGCAGTAGGAAGGACAGCTATTGGAGTAAGGGGAATATTCTTAAGAGATGATGATGAAGTAATAGGAATGGACCTGATAAACGATGAAATGTTCGTCCTTACCGTGTCTGAAAATGGGTACGGAAAAGTAACAAAAGCTGATGAATATAGGATACAAAATCGAGGCGGAAAAGGAATTCAGACTTACAAGATAACCTCTAAGACAGGCGACCTGGTTGGAATCAAGGTGTGCAGAAAAGATGAGGAAGTAATGATGATTAATAATCAAGGAATCGTAATACGACTCGAAGTAGGAGGAATATCCATAATGGGTAGAAGTACTCAAGGGGTAAGGCTTATGAAGCTAGATAAATCTGAAAAAATCGTGACGATTGCTGAAGTTATAAGTGAAGAAGAAATTGAAGAAATTGAAATTTAGAACCAATCAAAAAAATCACACCTAGTGTGGTTTTTTTGATTGGGGAGAATCCTTTTCTTAAGGATCATCACAGGACAAGAAAATCAAGAGCCATAAACATACATATGAGCATTTTAATTACATCAACTAACATAAAAAGCACGAGATATAGGTACCTTGTATTCTGTATGTAAACATACAGAATACAAGGGTTTCAGCTATTTTGATTTTTTAGAGTTACAAAATTTCGAGACCTATACATATGTTCATATACTTCATCTTTAAGATTGATTTTAAACAGTATTAGTGATAGAATGATTTATGGAAAATAGTTTCACAGCAATGGAAAGGAGAAAGGTTATGGCAGATTTAGGTTTAACTTTTTCGAATGAATTGATTTTGACAGGAATCAAAGCCGCAAGTGATTTAGAGGCTATTGAAACAGCTGCAAAGCATCTTTTCGAAAAGGGACTAGTTAAGGAGAGCTTTATCAGTGCTATTCAAGAAAGAGAGAAGGTATTTGCAACAGGGCTTCCCACAGAAGGTTTTGGCGTAGCGGTGCCCCATACAGACGTGGAGCATGTAATCGAGCAAACCATTTGCATCGGGATACTTGAAGATCCAATTCCGTTTAAGGTTATGGGAGGCATGGATGAGGAAGTAGACGTAAAGATAATGTTTATGCTTGCTCTTAAAGAACCGCATTCTCAACTAGCGATGCTTCAGGCTGTAATAGGGATGGTTCAAAAACCGGATATTTTAGAAAAACTAGCAACTGAGAAGGACACCGGCGTGATTTATGACCTGGTAATGGAAGAGCTTGAAAATATGGATATAGAAGAGTAAAAACGGAGGTTAACTATTTTGGAAACCAGCGGTTTTTTTTATGGAATGTGGCAAGAATTGACTTTTGGACAATATCTTCAATTTGCAGTAAATTTTGTAGCTAGAAATTATTCTACATTAGGATTAATAATTTTTGTTTATGCTGCAATTATTTTTGTAGGAAGGTATGGAGGTCAAAAATTCATACCAGAGAGATTTGAATCATTTGTTATGGAAAAATACGGAGAATTTGCAGGTGGAAATTCAAAGTTGACAAATGAAAAAGTTGTAAGATTGATATACAATGATTGGAAAGATGAAATTTCCAGATTTCCTTCATACATCTATGTAAAATCTAAAAGAGACTACTGGATAGAGAGACCGTCATTGGAAATATTGGAAGAAAGATATAGCATTAATCAAGATAAAGCAACGGAAATTCTAACAAACAATGGAGTGATCGTTAATGATGGACAATAATGCTAAAGACATTATTGAAAAGGGGAAAAACATCATTAGCATTGAGATCGAAGCTCTGCAAAAGGTTAAGGGGAATGTTGACGATTCATTTGTAAAGGCTGTACGTATGATTCTTGAATGCAAGGGGAAAATCATACTCACAGGTACGGGCAAATCTGGTCTTATAGGCCGTAAAATTGCCGCTACAATGAGTTGCTGTGATATTCCCTCTTTTTTTCTCAATGCTTATGAGTGTGAGAATGGAGACTTAGGGGTTGTTCGTGAGGATGATTTGATAGTAGCTATATCAAACAGCGGCGAAACTGGAGTTTTGACAAAGCTTGTAGTTCCGTCCTGTAAACAGCTTGGCTGCAAGATAGTAGCTCTTACTGGCAACTTAAACTCTACTCTGGCAAAACAAAGCGAAACAGCGATCGACATCAAGGTTGACAGGGAAGCATGTTATCTTGGGATAAATGCTTCATCCAGCACGACGGCTACATTGGCCATGGGCGATGCCCTTGCCTTGGTGGCTATGGAACTAAAAGGCACTACTAGAGAAAAAACCTACTTCCTTCATCAAGGAGGAGCGTGGGGACAGGCTTTGAAAGACGAACTAAAAAAATAACGGAGGTTTGTTAAATGAGTGTAAAAATAGCCCCATCACTTTTCGGCGCAGATCTTGGCAACTTGGAAAGTCAAATAAAAGCAGTTGAAGAGTGTAATGTTGAAATGCTTCACATTGATGTAATGGATGGAAACTTTGTTCCTAACATTGCCTTTGGACCTGATCAAATAAAGATGCTAAGAGGTAAGACGAAGCTTCCCTTTGATGTTCATCTAATGGTTCAAGAACCTGACAGGCTTATACCGAGATTTGCCGATGCAGGAGCAGATATAATCATGGTTCACCAAGAAGCTACAACACATCTTCACAGAAGCTTAAAGCTTATAAAATCTTTCGGAATCAAAGCAGGTGTGGTTCTTACTCCGGCTACTCCCGTAGATACTCTTAAGTACGTTCTCGATGAGACAGACATGATACTTTTAATGACAGTCAATCCGGGATACGGTGGACAGAGCTTTATACCAAACAGCATAGGAAAAATAAAAGATATTGCAGAAATGGTAAAAGGCTACGATATAGATATACAGGTAGATGGTGGAATTAACTTGGAGACAGCACCTAAAGTAGTTGAAGCAGGTGCAAATGTCCTTGTTGCAGGATCCTTTACTTTTAAAGGAGATATTGCGAAGAATATTTCTGATTTAAGAAATAGTGTAAAATAACGGAGGGTTAAAAATGAAAGCTGCTAAATTATATGCAATTCAAGATTTGAGACTCGAAGAGGTACCTGTACCAGAAATAAAAAATTCAGAAGATATATTAATAAAAGTAAAAGCTACCGGGATTTGCGGTTCGGATTTGTCGAGATACGGTAAATTCGGTCCTAAAAAGGAAGTAGGCTTGACTTTTGGCCATGAATTCTCAGGACAAATCGAAGAAGTGGGAAGCGAAGTAACTGGATTTAAAAAAGGTGACAGAGTTTCTGTAAGTCCTGGACTTCCATGCATGGAATGCGAGTACTGCAAGTCTGCAGACTATTCAAAATGTAACAGCCTTGAGGTAATAGGTGCTGTAGCTGATGGATCATTTGCAGACTATATAATCGTGCCTGCTGAAAATTGCATCCACATTCCCGACGAAATAACTTACGAGCAAGCTGCAATGATTGAGCCAAGTGCTGTAGTAGTACATGCTTTTTACCAGGGCGATATGCAGGTTGGAGATACCGTAACAGTCATGGGTTGTGGCCCAATAGGGCTTATGTGCATACAATGGGCAAAGGTATTTGGAGCAAAACAGATAATAGCCATAGATGTAATGGCTGAAAAGCTAGACTGGGCACGTGATATGGGTGCAGATATCGTTATTAACGGTAAAGAAGAAAACGCCTACGAAGCAGTAAGAAGACACACCGATGGAAGAGGTACCGATATTGTCATGGAAGCGGCAGGAACGCCATTTACCTGTGCTCAAGTTTTAGGACTCGCAGCAAAAGGCGGAAAAGTCGTATATCTTGGCATTCCTTATGCGGATGTTACGATAGACAGGTTTAATTTTGAAAGCATAATGAGAAACGAACTACTCGTAGTAGGCTCATGGAATTCAATTACAGGCCCTTACCCTGGAAAAGCGTGGGATGCGACCGTGCATTTCATGAAGGAAGGCAAAATCGACTTGACCCCGCTTATAACCCATAGATACGACCTATCTGAAGTTGAAGAAGTATTTAAGAAGGTATTTAAAAGGGATACTCTGTTCGGCAAGATAATGTTTTTTCCTGAGGGGGTAAAATGATATGAAAAAAATTGCCATAGGATCAGATCATGCAGCTTTTCAAGCAAAGATAAACCTAATAGAAATATTAAAGTCATGGGATATCGAGGTCGTGGACGTAGGTCCTGATTCTGGTGAAAATCCTGTTGAATATGTACCAATAGCTGAAAGCGTAGCTCTTAAAGTTGCCAATAAAGAAGTAGACGGCGGCATACTTATGTGCGGGACTGGAGTAGGCATGTCTGTAGCTGCAAATAAGATACCGGGAATAAGAGCTTCAGTCGTAAATGATTTGTTCACAGCACAGTATTCAAAATCTGATGTGGATTTAAATGTTCTTTGCATGGGAGCAAGGGTAATAAGCGAAAGAATAATAATGGAAATTACTAAAAAATGGATAGAGACCCCATTCACCGGTGGAAGGTTTATACCAAGAATCGCACAGCTCCACGATATGGAGTCCAAGTACTTGGTTAAATAAATATGCCGGAGGTAAAAAATGGTTAAAATTTCAGCATCGATAATGTGCGGCAATTCTCTGAAATACGGAGAAGAGCTTAAAAGACTTGAAGAGGCAAATGTTGACATGATACACTTTGACATGATGGACGGCTCTTACGTTCCTAATATAGCGATGGGGATATATCTCTTGGAAGACATGAAAAAAGCAACTGATATACCATTCGATGTCCATATGGCAGTATGGGAACCTTCGCAATATTACCCTACCATGGCAAAAGCCGGGGCAGATTATCTGAGCGTACATCTAGAAGCCGTAAAGCATATTCATAGAGACATTCAAAGCATAAGGGAAAATGGCATGAAACCAGGAGTTGTCATTAATCCTGCTACTCATCACAAGGAGCTAAAATACATAATCAAGGATATTGAGATGGTCACTGTTATGACTGTAAATCCTGGGTTTGCAGGTCAAAAATTCATATATTCGCAGCTTGAAAAAATTGCTGCTATTAAGGAAATGGCGGACCAATTCAATCCTGAGCTGTTGATTTCCGTTGATGGCAACATAAATTCAGGGACTATACCCGATTGCGTCAAGAGCGGAGCAAACGTTCTGGTTGCAGGAACATCATCAATTTTCAAAGGTGATGATGCAAACTACAAAGCATTGGTTCAGGAAATGAAAGATAGCTTTAAATAATATTTAAAATATAGGAGGGCTAACAAAATGGCAGAAACAATGAAGGGTCTTTGTTTGAATGAAGAACAAAAATTGGAGATAAGAGAATTTCCAGTTCCGGAACCCCAAAAAGGATTTGTAAGGGTTAAGGTCAAAAGGGCAGGTATATGCGCTACTGACATCGGATACTGGAAGCACGGCAGCGACAGGCTTCAGTTGCCGGTAATACTGGGACATGAGGCATCAGGTGATGTTGACAAGCTTGGGGAAGGCTGTAAAAATGTGAAACCTGGGGATAGAGTAATCGTAATGACCACTTATGAAGTTTGTGGAGAGTGCAGGTTCTGTAAAATCGAAGCTACAAATCTTTGCATAAACAGAAGAGGGATCGGATCAAAGGAAAACGGAGGCTTTGCAGATTACATAGTAGTTCCTGAAACGAGCCTCATAAAGATGCCCGATGAAATGACCTACGATGAAGGAGCTATGGTTGAAGTATTGGCCTGCGGGATTCATGCAGTAGCTGAGCAGACACCGGTGACATTAGATTCTACTACAGTTGTCCTGGGACCTGGTCCGATAGGCGTCCTTGCATCTCTTGCTGCTCAAGCCTGTGGATCTAAAGTAATACTTGCAGGTCTTACTCAGGACGTCCCAAGGATGGAAATAGCCAAGAAACTGGGTGTAGAAAAGACTGTTAACCTTCAAGAAGAAAACTTGGAGCAGATCGTTCTTGACCTTACTGGAGGATATGGGGCTGACTTTGTAGTGGAGGCATCCGGTGCATATCCTGCTGTGAGAACATCTTTAGATATCGTGGCAAAGCGAGGAACTATATGTCAAATGGGAGTCCACCATGGCAATGGAGAGGTAGACTGGTCCAAGATTCTTCACAAGGAGCTTAACATAGTTGGATCTTTAAGCCAAAAGCCTACTGCTTGGATTAAAGCAACTAACATGATAGCAGAAGGAAAGATAGACGTCAAAGCGTTGGTATCCGATGTAATGGCTATTAAAGACTACGAGGAAGCTTTTGAGAAAGCTGCTAACGTAACTGGATTCAAAGTACTATTTGATTTAGAAAAATAAAATTTAAACCAATATGTTGTCCGGCAGCCAGTTCTGCCGGACAATTAAATCGGAGAAATTATGAGTGACTCAGAAAAAAGAAAACAGATATTTGAAAATTATAAAAAAAGCATAAAAAAAGCCAAATTTGCACCTTTAGGAAAAAATGCTCTTGATATAGGAAATCCATTAAATTCTGTAGATGAAAATACAGATGAAAAATTTTCAGGATCACCAGGCACATTTAATGAAAAGTACCTATTATTCAAGATTAAAAAACTAGAAGAAAAGTTGGAAAAAATGTATTTATTAAACATCACGGCATTGATTTTAGCTTTTATAGCTCTGGTCTTCGCCCTGAGATAAACGTTTTCAAGGGTAAAAACGAGAATATGCTCAGTAATTAATGTATACAAAGGACAGATCAAAAAATAGTTGAAATTACATATGTAATATGAGACAATAACTCATGTAACAAATGTAATCGATACAAAGAGAAGGGCGCAAATGATGGACCGCGCAAATCTGACGAAATAACCAGGATGATAGGAGATAAATTAAATGCAAAGACTTACTTTTTATTTGCTCCGACCTTCGTTAAAAACCCGCTCATAAAGGAAGAGTATCTAAAGGAAGAATCAATAAGAGAAGTTTTTGAGCAGATTGAAAGCTGTGATGTGGTATTTTTGAGCATCGGTGAAGTAAGCAAATACTCTTCGTCTCTAAAAACCACGTTGATAGATGAATCAGACTATGAGGAGATACTTGAACTCGGCGGCGTTGGAAACATAAGCTTAAGGTATTTCGATGAAAATGGAAATATTCTAGATTGTGACTTGAATAAATCGGTAATGGGCATAGAGCCTGAAACGTTTAAGAAAATTCCTGAGGTTGTGTGCATGGCTGGAGGAACAGAAAAGGAAAGGTCATTAAAGGCCGCACTTAAAGGTAGATACATAAATACCTTGATAACTGATGAAGAAACGGCGAAGAACATACTTTCTGATAACAAATAAAAAAAACCAGGGCATCCGCCTCGGTTTTTTATTTGTTACAGGTGTTTTTTAAGTTCTTCGTAAACCTTTTTTTCACCCATTTGAGGATAGATAAGTCCAAGACCATCTACGACAGGTGCCTTGAACGAAAAGCTCTGTTTGTTCAGCATTACTATTACATCCGGGTTTATTTTTTCTTCCTCTTCCAGAGGTTTTTGTGTAAAAATATTAACGTTTACAACTTCGGTATCGCTGCCGATGTTTTTTTTAATTGCACCTATCAATTTTTCTGCTTTTTTGTCGTTTATGCCGCCTACCATCATAATTTTCATTTGTTACGCCTCCTTAATAAACTTTAAACTTTCAGTTAGATTATATCATAAATTCATCAAAAGTAATACTAGTGAACAAATGTTCAAATGAAAATATCTCGCTAAAAAGAACAAAAATGACATGTATTTTACACATCAAAAAATGTATATTTATTCTGAAGGTTATGATATAATAAAAAACTGATAAAACTGTTGATAGAAAAGGGAAAGACAGTAAAATATAAATTTTGGGGAGGTAATAAAAATGAAAAGATTTTCTTTGATTATGGCTGTACTTTTATTGTCGGCGATACTGATGTTTACAGGATGTTCTTCAGATTCAGCTGGAGGAGATGTTCTGAGAATCGGCGTAGATGATTCTTATCCGCCTATGGAGTACAGAGACGAAAACAATGAACTGGTAGGCTTTGATATTGCCCTTGCAAAGGCAATTGGCGAGAAACTAGATATGGAAGTCGAATTTGTATCTACGGCATGGGACGGCATATTCCAAGGTCTTGAGACTCAGAACTATGATGTTATCATTTCTTCTGTAAGCATAACTCCAAGCAGATTAGAGACGTTTTTGTTTTCAGAGCCATATTTAGCCAACGGCCAAGTAATAGTCGTAAAGCCTGGAGACGTTTCGGTACAATCACCGGAAGATCTTGATGGAAAAACGGTTGGTGTACAACTTGGAACTACGGCAGACAATGCGGTTCAGAAATACATGGAAGAGCTCGATATTGAGCTAATTAAA
>CAZOTE010000008.1:0-51078 GCA_964582705.1 uncultured Eubacteriaceae bacterium
TAAGTATTATAGCAAAGTCTATAAATGCTCCCGAAAAACTTACTGAATATGTATAAAAAGATAAGATAGATGTTGAATATATGCTGGACAACATTCAAGGTTCCATGGGACATATCAAGACCAACCCCCGTCCTGTAAGCCGTGAGCTTTTCAAAGAACTTATTGAATCAGTCATATAATCAAAAGTATCCGGCGAGGAGAGTAAAAAATGAAAAAATATAATATTACCATTGATACGGGAACAACCAATACCAGGACGATTTTATGGAATGAAGAAAAAACAATGCTTGCTGTTTCCAATAGCCCGGTAGGAGTAAGAAATACAGCTATTGACGGAAATAACCACCAGCTTAAGGCCGCAGTTAAAAGATGTTTGCTGGAGTTGCTGGAGACGGAAAACATAGGCTTTGATGATATCGGTTGGGTAATAGCAAGCGGTATGATTACATCAAACGTGGGCCTTGTCGAGATCCCGCATTTGGTAGCTCCTGCCGGAATAAAGGACCTTGTAGAGGCAATCGAACCGGTGTTGCTGGAAGAAATCTGCCCGCTGCCCATATGGTTCATCCCCGGCGTAAAAAATTCGGGAGACAAAATAGATGTTTCAAATTTTGAAGCTATGGATATAATGAGAGGTGAAGAGGTCGAAAGCTGTGCGATAATCGACGGACTTCACGATAACAATAAGATGCTGCTGGTTTTGCCGGGCTCCCACACCAAATTTGTTGCTGTGGATGAAAACGGCAATATGACAGGTTGCCTTACTTCTATAGCCGGCGAGCTGATATCGTCAATAACAAACAATACTATCATAGCCGATGCCGTGGGCAGAAAGTTTGTTCAGGAGGATACATATAACAAGGACATGTTGTTGCTTGGATACGAAACTGCAAAAAAAGTTGGGCTGGGACGTACTTGCTTTTCGGCAAGGATCTTAAATCTATTTGCAGCGAGAAGCAATGAAGATATGGCCAACTTCATCCTGGGAGCTGTATTGCAAGATGACGTAGCGGCGATAAAAGCCTCTGATGCAGTCAAGGCGGATGGAAATACCACAGTTGTAGTTTCGGGCAAGAATCCATTGCAGCAGGCTTTGCTTGACATATTCGAGCATGACAATTCCTTTGCAAAGGTAGTGTCCTTCACTCCTGAAGGTAACATGCCCTTGTCAGCTGTAGGGGCATACTTGATAGCAGAGCAGAATAAATCGATACGGGAGGTAGTTTAGATGGTAGGAAAAAAGGTCGTCATAACAGACTATCAATATGAAAATGTGGATAACGAAAGAAAAATAGTTGAGGAAGCCGGATTTGCCTTGGAGGTCTATAACAGCAAGGAGAAATCGGATGTAATATCAGCTGTCAGAGAAGCTGATGCTGTAATAGTTCAGTATGCTGATATCGACGAGGAAGTTATTTCCCATATGGAAAAATGCAAAGTAATAATCAAGTACGGCATAGGCTTCAACAACATAGATACAAAGGCTGCATCCAAAAAAAGCATTTATGTATGCAACGTTCCGGATTATGGCATAGATGAAGTAGCAAACCATGCAATCGCGATGATCATGGCACTTGCCAAGAAGCTGATAACTATCGATGGGGCTCTGAAAAAGGGTGACTGGAGCTATGATTCCATAATACCCCTTTACCGTATGGCAGGAAGCACTTTAGGGCTCGTAGGTCTGGGAAGGATTCCCATGTCTGTGGCAAAAAAAATGAAGGGCTTTGATATGGAGATACTGGCTTATGATCCTTTTGTGGATAAAAAGCTTGCAGAAGAAAATGGCGTGAAGTTGGTGGACTTTGATACTTTGTGCACAAAAAGCGACTTTATATCCGTCCATTGTCCTTTAAATGATGATACCCTTCATCTATTCAACAAAGACGTCTTTGATAAAATGAAAGAGACTGCATATCTTATAAATACAGCCAGAGGTCCGGTGATTAACGAAGCCGACTTGATTGAAGCGTTAAAAGCGAAGAAGATAGCAGGTGCAGGTCTTGACGTATTTGAGGTCGAACCGATCACAAAAGATAATGAGCTGCTAAATTTGGAAAACGTCATAGCAACTCCCCACATAGCCTGGTACAGCGAGCAAGCCATAAATTCAGTCCAGTCTAAGGCAGCTATAGAAGCTGTCAATGTAATCAGCGGAAACAAGCCGTTAAACCCGGTAAACAGTTTCTAGCAAAAAAAGCAGGTGGCTAGGATATGTATACAGAAAACGATAAGATTTTGCAGCAAAATGTGGGCGAGGGCGTGGTTAGAAAAGTTCTTTCCTATAGCGACAACCTAATGTGTTGTGAACTTAAATTCAAAAAAGGATCTATAGGAGCTCTTCATTCACATCCTCATGAGCAAATAGGCTACGTAATATCAGGCTCTTTCGAATATGAGGAAGAAGGAAGCAAGGTAGTAGTAAAAGCCGGAGACTCCTATTATGTTGCTCCAAATATCCTTCATGGAGTAGTAGCACTGGAAGATTCCGTGCTTCTTGATATATTTGCTCCTAAAAGGGAAGATTTTTTATTATGACATTCTTTGGTCATGTGCTGAATCCAGCAGTGGCCAAAGTTTTTTTACTATAGCATAGTTTACGCACCGAGCAGGGTAATGTATAATGAATAGTATTGATTGGGTATTTATATTTGATGATTCAGGAAAGGACTTTCCTATGGACAAAATAAAATTCAAACAGTATCTTCTTATAATAACATACGGAATTACCTTGTTTATTGCCCTTACAAATATTAAGTCTGTGTTCAGTGTGTTGGGGAGGCTGCATTCAATAGCAGTCCCGTTCATATACGGCTTGGTGCTGGCATACCTTTTGAACATGCCATACAAGAGCTTTAGAGAGAGGGTTTTCAAGCCTCTTGAAGCGAAGGGGAAAACCTCGAAAAAGGCAGCTGTGGGCTTGTCCATACTATCCACATATTTGGCGGTCATAATCACCCTTACTTTTTTATTCAGGTTCATCATACCTCAATTAATAAGCAGCATCGCCCAGCTTATCCAAAACATACCCTTTTATTTGGAGACCTTGGAAACCTGGGCTATATACTTGGATGATACCTTTGGAGTGGAGCAGATGATCGAGTGGTATGACAGTGATTTTTGGTCCAATATTTCCAATCGTGCAACAGAGCTGTTGACGCAGATACTGCCATACGTGGGTGATTATCTTATGGGATTGACATCAGGAATTTACAACTGGCTGATTGGCCTTATAATTTCAGTGTACCTTCTCTACGGAAAAGACCTTCTGATAAGACAGATGAACAGGATAACAAGGGCTTTTTGCCCGGATAAATATTTTGTCAGGACTATTGAAATAAGCCACAGGGCAAATTATATCTTCAACAGATTCATAACAGGTAACGTGATAGATTCACTGATTGTGGGGATAATCTGCTTTATAGGCATGAATGCCTTTAGGATGCCTTTTCCTCTTTTGGTAAGCGTGATAATAGGCATAACGAATATAATTCCCATATTCGGTCCTTTCATTGGAGCTGTTCCCGGGATATTTATAATACTCATCGTAGATCCTGTCAAAGCTTTGGTTTTCATGTTCTTTATACTTGCGTTGCAGCAGGTTGACGGCAATATAATAAAACCCCGAATCGTAGGTAATACCGTAGGGCTTCCGGGGCTCTGGGTTTTGGTATCAATCATCCTGGGAGCGGGTTTGTTCGGGATAACCGGCATGCTTTTGGGGGTGCCAACCTTTGCGCTGATTTATTCCCTTCTTCGAGATGAAGTAAATGAAAGATTAAAGGAAAAGGGAAATGAGATTCTGGAATGACAGGATCTCTTTTTTTAAAGAAAAATACAACGACAGAGGCTTTGACATGTACGCAATATACTTGTATATTTATGAATTTGATGATAAAATAGCGCAAGATAAAAATCGGGACGTCTGATATTTCAACGGGACGGTTTTCAAAATTGATTTTTGGAGGTCTTGAATGGAAAAAGTTACGGATATAAATGCAAATAACCCAAAAAAAAGATGGATTTATGTTTTGCTTGGGATATTGATTATGATGTGCCTGGGTACCGTGTATTCATGGAGCGTTATAAGAAGTCCTATCGAGGAACTGTTTAACATAGGTTCGACCCAGAGCGGGCTTCCTTATATGACATCCCTGGCATTTTATGCTATCTTCATGCTCTTGTCTGGCAAGTACCTGGACAAGGTGAGCCCCAGGGTAACAATTACCATTGGTTCTGTGCTCGTGGCCCTGGGGTGGATACTGTCATCTTTTGCCACCGACATATATATGCTCACCCTTACTTATGGCGTCATTATTGGCTCCGGCGTGGGTATAGCGTATGGATCGCCTATGACGATAGTAGCCAAGTGGTTTCCCGAAAACAGAGGGCTGGCGGTAGGATTGGTACTCATAGGATTTGGATTGTCGCCTCTTGTCACGGCGCCGCTTCTAAGGACGCTTATCGAGATTAAAGGGGTAACGGATACCTTCGTAATATTAGGGGTTTCATTCGGTATTATAATGCCCCTGCTTAGCATGCCAATAAAGTCCCCAATGGACACTGGAAGAAAAGACGGGGGCAGTGTTTCCAATCAATCGACTGACAAGGACCAGGTCGACACGTCGCGAATGGTTAAATCCAAAGGATTCAAAGGTCTTTATCTAAGCTTTCTAATAGGCACGATGATAGGGCTTATGATAATTGGAATGACAAGCAATGTAGGGGTGGACCTGATAGGCCTTGATGCCCATCAGGTGGCATTTTTGATGACCATATTTGCCGTTTTCAACGGCATTGGCAGGCCCTTTTATGGCTGGCTTACAGATAGGCTGTCTGCAAAAAAAGCGATGCTCTTTTCATACGTGATGATAGCTGTAGCTGCAACGATAATGATTACTGCAGGGGAGGGGACGATTATAAGGTTTTTGGTTGGGTTTTCAATATTTTGGTTTAACCTCGGCGGCTGGCTTGCAATTGCCCCTGCTTCTACCCTTTCCATGTACGGGACAAAGCACTATAGCCAAAACTACGGTGTCGTGTTTACCGCTTACGGAGTAGGAGCTATAACCGGTGTTACAGGATCAGGGATGCTTCTAGATGCCGTTCACGATTATCATGCAGTATTTTACTTAATAATAGGGCTTTGTATTTTAGGAATGATATTTTCACAAACTTTAATTAAAAAATACGACTAACTCTTTGACCTCGGATGCTTTTATCCGGGGTTTTTTAAATTAAATACCCAAATATTTAGCATATAGTTTGAAAGATAAATAATATATTAAAATTACACACATTTGGTGATATACTATATAGCAAGTGTTTGATAAAAACTCACTTTTACTTAGGAGGAGGTAAGTTTTGAAAAGAAAAGATAAAGTCATCAATAAATTGATTGAGTTGACACAGAAAATAGACAAGAACGACTCAGATAATATTTTGGGATTTGATGCGAATTTTATTGGTGGAGAATTAGGGATTGACAGGACGAACACAAGCAAGGACTTAAATCAATTATATAATGAGGGACATGTAATTAAAATTAAAAGCAAACCTGTATTGTTTTTTCATAAGAAGACAATTGATGATATCTTTGGTTTTGATTTAATGGAAACGTTATACAGTTCATTAGACGAGTTTAAAGATGAAATTAAAACATACGAGTGTGGTAGTAATAAAAAGATAATAAGTAAAAAATCTATAGAATCAGCTGAAGTTTTTAAGTATAATTTTGAAAACACGAGAAAGAGAAATGCATTACCGGAAAATATATTTGACAGTATAATAGGACATGATAAAAGTTTAAAAGAGAAAATTGATTTGGCAAAAGCTGCCGTTCTGTATCCTCCTATGGGTATACATACTTTAATAGTCGGACCTACCGGAACGGGCAAGTCAACTTTCGCAGAATATATGTATAGGTTTGCGATTGAGTCAAAAAAATTTAAGCCTGATTCACCTATGGTTGTATTTAACTGTGCAGATTACTATGATAATCCGCAACTATTAATCTCGCAAATTTTCGGACATTCTAAGGGAGCCTACACAGGGGCAGATAAAGAAAAAAAAGGTCTAATCGATTATGCTGATGGAGGAATTTTATTTTTAGATGAAATACATAGATTGCCCCCAGAAGGTCAAGAGATGTTATTTTTATTAATTGATAAGGGAACTTATAGAAGGTTAGGAGAAAGCGAAAGCAATCGAAAAGCGGAAGTGTTGATTATAGCAGCGACGACTGAAGATCCCAAATCCGTTATGCTGGAGACATTTTTGAGACGTATACCTGCTCTCATAGAATTGCCAAGCCTAGATAAAAGAACTAGGGAGGAGCGAATACAATTAATTTGTCGTTTCTTTATAGAAGAAGCAAAAAGAATAGGATCTCAGATAAAAGTAACTAGGGAGGTATTGATGGCGTTTATTTTTTATGATTGCCCTGGAAATATAGGGCAGCTTAAAAGTGATGTGCAACTGATATGCGCCAGAGCTTTTCTTGATTTTATTTCATACTATTCAAAACAGATGGAGGTTAAACTGTCGCATTTATCTAAAAGTGTTCAAAAAGGTTTGTATAAGATGAGGGAGAAAAAATATAATGTCAATGAGCAGATAAATATAAATTTAAATGAGTACATAATTTTCAATCCTGAAATGATAAATATTGATTACTATGACTTCGGTTATGACGATATGAATGATGAAAGAGATTATTACTCAAATATTATAGATAATTGGGACAAATATTCAGCCATTGGAATGACGGAAAAAGAAATTAGAGGTAAAATCAAAAAAGATTTAGAGATGTATTTTGCTGAAAACTATAATCGAATGAACGATGACAGTGAAAATGTTAATGCTGAAATAGTTTCAAAGATTGTGGGTCCTGAAATATTAGCGATAGTTGAAGAAGTACTAGATAGCGTTAAAGATGTGTATGGGGAATCACTAAACGGAAAAGTTGCGTATGGACTAGCACTGCATATCAACAATTTGTTAGAAAGAATAAAAACAGGAAAACATATATACAATCCTAATAAAAGTAATGTTGCAAATGATTATCCCGAAGAGTATAAAATAGCTGAGAAGTTAAGAAAAATGCTCGAAAGAAAACTTGAAATTAATATTCCGGAAGATGAATCAGCATTTATTACGTTATTGTTAAAAGCTATAAAATCGTCAAAATATAAAGAAAACATTGGGGTTCTTGTTATATGCCATGGTAAATCAGTTGCAAGTAGTATGGTTGATGTGGCAAACACGCTTCTAGGGGTTAAACATGCAAAATCAATAAATATGCCTCTTGATGAAAGAGTAGATTTAGTTCTCAACAAAGTAATTGAAGAAACCAAAAAAATAGATCAAGGTAAAGGAGTACTTTTGCTTGTTGATATGGGCTCATTAACAGGGTTTGCTGAGATTGTAAGGGATAAAACGGGTATACAAGTTGTCGGTATTGATAAAGTCAATACCCTGATGGTTATTGAGGCAACTAGGAAATCTTTGATGTCAAGTATGAATTTAGACTTGTTAGAATATGAACTGAGAAATACATTTTTAACAACAGGTAATATGGAAACTAAATTAGATACTAAAGCAAAAAGGGTATCCATAGTTGAGCAATATAATGAAAACCTTATTAATATTTTAGGACAAACTTTGACTTTTTTAAACCCCGATAAAGCATTTGAATCGCTAAATATAGTGCTTGAAAGTATTTCAGGCGAAATTAGTGAGAATATTGACGAAGAATTAATTGTGAAATTTGTTTTTCATTGTGCATGCATGATAGAAAGAGTCATTAAAAATGATGCTTTAGCGTATAAAAATATCGAAAAAGTTATTGATGAACGATTAGAAAGCATGAGTATGTTAAAATCTAAATTTAAAATAGTAGAAGAAACATTTAATATTGTTATTGACGAATCAGAGTTAGGATATGTGTTAGAGATTATTGACACACATTTCTTAAAGGTTTAATGTGACGAAAAAAGTTAATTATGAAAAGCTATAACCCTTATATTTGAGTGGTTATAGCTTTTTTTATTGATGACACTAATACGAAATTTGAGTTGGCATGCTTATTGCAATAGTTAGTATCAACAAAGAAAACGAGGTGATTTAATGACTATAATTTCAGGGTCGATCTTAGCCGCTAATCATGCACACTTAGCAAGAGATGTGACTAGAGCAGAAAAACTGGGTATTGAAAGATTTCATATTGATGTTACCGATGGACATTATACGCATAATCTAATATTTGGAAATCAAGTAGTGGAAGATTTGAAAAAAGAGACAAAGGCATTATTGGATGTTCATCTTGCGACATACAATTTGATGTCATTAGCTAAACAGTATGCAAAATCGGGTGCAGATATACTAACATTTCAATATGAAACATGTAACCATCCATTAAGGTTGATCAACTTTATAAAAGAAATGGGAGTAAAGCCAGCAATTTGTTTTACTCCATCTACTCCTTATGAAGCAATAGATTTTTTTATTGAAGAGGTGGATATAATAAACTTGTTAGCTGTTGAACCAGGCGTTGGAGGACAAAGATTTAACGGAAAAATTTTCTCAAAGATAGAGAAAATCAGCGAGGAAAGAAAGTCTAGAAATAAGAATCTTTTGATATCGGTTGATGGGGGAGTTAACCAAAATAACATTGAAATGTTAGTGGGATCGGGAGTAGATATTTTAGTAATTGGGAGTGGAGTTTTTCAAGGAAATATGGAAAAAAACTTAGAAGAATTAAAAAAAATAATTTCTTAAACATTTCGAGGAGGATAATAATGAGAACTTGTTTAATAACAGGAGCTGGAACTGGAATAGGCCAAGCTACTGCGGTGGAGGTCAGTAAAAGAGCAGATGTAAAAAACATAGTGTTGATTTCTATGGGGATTGATGATTTAGTTAAAACCAAAGAGCTAATGGACCAATCCAAAAATATTGATTTGTATGATCAAGACATAACGGACTACGATTCAATACAAAAAATTATTCAAGAAACATCTGAAAGGTATGGAAGTATCGATATTTTATTAAATATAGCTGGATATGCAAAAGCAGTTCCATTTGGAGAGATACCTCTTGAAAACTGGGAAAAAACTTTCAACGTAAATGTAACGGCACTATTTATGCTTTCACAGATCTCATTTCAATATATGAAAAAAACAGGTGGAATTATTCTAAATGTTGCTTCTACATCTGGTTCAACCCCTAGACCAGGATGGCTAGCCTATGCAGCATCTAAGTCCGCGATATTGGGGATTTCAAGAACTTTAGCCGAAGAGTTAAAAGATTATAATATCAGAGTTTATAATATATCACCAGGAAGGTGCGCTACTGCCATGAGAAAAGCTATTGTGGACAATGAAGATTTAGAAAAAATAATGCAGCCTGAGGAAGTGGCAAATGTAATAAGTAGCATGCTTACTATAAAAGATAACTGTTTAGATGGCCAGGATATTATAGTAAGAAAGGCGATTAGAAACAACACAGTTTAACAACACGGAAGTGAGACACACATTTTTATGACTGAAATTAGAACACGCTTTGAAAAAGTTTATAACTGGTTGTTAGAAAATAGAGAATATACGAAGAAAATAAACAACACAGATACATTAAATAGTATTGGCACGTTAATTGCAACAAAAAGAATAGGAGTGAGTAAATGAAAGCAGCAAAATTTTATGGAGTCAGAGATATTAGGGTCGAAGAAGTCAATGAGCCGCAAATAAAGAACAGAAGTGATATAAAAATTAGAGTTAAAGTGGCTGGTATTTGTGGTTCGGATATTTCTAAGTATGGGAAAACAGGACCTCATTTTGAGGGGGAGATAATAGGACATGAGTTTTCTGGCGAGGTAGTTGAAGTAGGAGATGATGTTCAAAATTTTAAAAAAGGTGATTCTGTTGGAATATGTCCTGCAATACCATGTTTTGAATGTTATTACTGTAAAAAAGGAGAATACACAAAATGTGTAGACCTTCAAGTAATGGGGAGCAGGCAATATCAAGGATGTTTTGCGGAGTATATTGTAGTAGATCAGAAGTTTTTATTGAAGATACCTGAAGGCGTTGACTACGAGACGGCTGCAGGGATAGAACCTTCTTGTATAGCAGCACATGGAATTCATCACGCAAATGTTGAACCAGGAGACACGGTGCTAGTTTTAGGAGCTGGCCCAATTGGGCTGTTTAGTATTCAGTGGGCTAAAGTATTTGGTGCTACTACTGTTATTGCTGTTGATATTTTTGATGATAAGTTAAGAATTGCAAAAGATGTAGGAGCCGATTTTTGTATAAATTCAAAATATCAAGACCCACATAAAATTATTCAAGATCTGACTTATGGTTTAGGTGTTGATATTGCTGTAGAAAGTGCTGGGACTCCGTTAACATGTGCTCAAGTACTAAATTATCCTAAAAAAGGTGGTGTTGTGATATATGCAGGGGTGCCTTATGGAGATGTATTAATGCCAAGAAAAGAATTTGAAAAGATATTAAGAAATGAATTGAATGTAAAAGGAACTTGGTTTGGAAATTCGTACCCATTTCCAGGTAAGGAGTGGGAAAACACTTTGTATTTCATGCAAAAAAAACAAATACAAGTTAAGCCGTTTATCACACATCGAATTACCATGGATGAAGTCCCTGAAATGTTTGAGAAGATTTACAAAAGAGATGTGTTCTTTTCTAAAATAATGGTAGAAATAGACAGCGAAATGAGGTGATTTGATGATAAGTGTGTTGATTGCTACTCATGGGGAATTAAGCAAAGGTTTGTTAAATGGTGCAGAACTAATAATCGGAAAGCAGAACAATATTGCTACTCTGGGACTGAGTCACGAAGATAGCATTGAAGAATTTGAAAAACAAGTAAAAGAGCTAATTGAAAATCTAGATGATGGATCAGGGGTATTGGTTTTGGTGGATGTTTTTGGCGGAAGTCCTTGTAATATTTCTTTGAAATTGATGCAGAACAAAGCTCATATAGCCATAACTGGGGTTAATATGCCGATGTTATTAGAAGTGCTTTCATTAAGGTCAAATTGTAATGACATTAGAGAACTTTCTGAGAAAGCTTTATCGGCAGGAGTGGAAGGAATTAAAGACATAAGAAAGCAATTTGAAAATTTATTATAAAATACCGGATAGGGGAGATTGAAATGGGAGAACTAGTTTTAGTTAGAATTGATGACAGGTTGGTGCACGGTCAGGTAATGACTGCGTGGCTAAATTACACTGGTGCGAATAAGATTGTTATAGTTGACGATCAAACTGCAAAAGATCAATTTATGAAGAGCATACTTGAAATGGTAATACCCTCAGGTATCAAATTAGAAATATGTGGAATAGAAGATGGTAGCGTCTTGCTTAGGGATAAGTTAGATGGCAAAGATAAGGTTATCGTATTAGTAAAATCACCTGAAGCAGTGCACGGTTTGGTGGATAAGGGTGTGGAAATAAAAGCTCTGAATATTGGAGGCATGGGAGCTAAGCCTGGTAGACAAAAGTTATACAAGAATATAACTGTATCAGAAGAAGATAAAGTCCTTTTGAAGGAAATGATAAACTCTGGTGTGAAAGTATCGGTGCAAATTATACCTGATGAAAAAGAAATATTAGTATCAAAACTAATATAAAAAATTAATATAGGAGGTTGTATTATGACAATTAATGTTTTTCAGGCGTTTTTAATCGGGGTTGTCTACTATTTAGGATTGGTAGGGACGCCTTGGCTATCACTTTTAGGAAGTATCAGTGTTTTGTACAAGCCATTAGTAGCAGGGACTATAGTTGGATTTATTTTAGGTGATCCGGTACAAGGATGTATAATTGGAGCTACAATAAACTTGCCGTATATTGCATTTATTTCGGCTGGTGGAACAGTGCCAGTAGATCCAGGATTAGCAGGAACACTTGGAACAGCACTTGCGTTAGCGGCAGGGGTAGAGCCATCTGTAGCCGTAACATTAGCCATTCCTTTAGGATTGTTAGGTACTATGATATGGGTAGCACACATGACTGTAAACGTAACATTTGTACACATGGCAGATAAAGCTGCAGAAGAAGGCAACCTTGAAAAAATAAATTTCTTGCATGTTGTACCACCACAAATCATTAAGGGAATAATGTGTATAATTCCAGTTATGGTGGGTGCATATTATGGAGTTGATGTGGTGGCTACTGTTGTTGATATGTTAGCAGGCAAACCTCTACATATATTGAGTGTTATTGGAGGAATATTACCGGCTCTTGGTATTGCAATGAATTTAAGAGCGATCAACAGAGAAGGAACGATTTTCTTTTTCTTAGGAGGATTTATGATGGCTATATACCTTCAACTGAGCATAATTTCAATAGCTGTATTCGCGGGTATATTTGCTTATTTCTATACTAAACTTACTGTAAGAGAAGGGGTGCAGTCATGAGTACGGTAGAAACTAATATGGGAGAAGATAGAAAGAAAAAGTTACTTAAAAAAGATGTCGTAAGTGCATTTTGGAGATGGACATTCTTTTCTCACGCAAATTATAATTATGAGAGACTTGAAGCAACAGGTGTTGTTCATTCCATGACCCCAATTATCAAAAGGCTATATGGGGATGATCCGGAAGCATATAAGGCATGTCTAAAAAGACATATGATGTTCTATAATACTGAGCCACATATAGGCGGTGTTATAAGTGGTATGTTCATCGCAATGGAAGAAGAAAGAGCAAATGGTGTTCCAATTACTGATGAAATGATAAATGGTATAAAAACTGGCTTAATGGGTCCTTTTGCAGGGATTGGAGATACGCTTTGGCAAGGAACACTAACGCCTATATTATTGGCTTTCGGAATAAGTTTAGGTATCGAAGGAAATCTTATGGGACCATTAATCTATACTATTTTAATGTTCGGTATTATGTTCCCGGTGGCATATTTTATGTGGATGAAAGGATATAGCCTAGGTAAATCTGGAATACAAAGTGTATTAGGAGGCAATCTTTTAAGAACGATAATTACTGGAGCTTCTGCACTAGGTGCTATGGTTTTAGGCGGACTCTCAGCTTCTTTCGTTAACGTTACAAGTCCTGCAGTAATCAAAGTTGGAGAAGTCCAGCTGGGAGTTCAAGCAGACATACTTGACAAATTGCTTCTAGGACTTTTGCCTTTAGGCGTGACACTTTTAACATTATACCTGTTGAAAAATAAAAAGATGAAGTCTACGAATGTCTTGCTGATTTTGATGGCGATTGGCGTTATAGGCGGTGTTCTAGGAATACTATAAAACTAATTTACTGCTAAGCCCTTGGTACGCCAAGAGTTAAACTAATATTAAATCTAAAAACCTCAGCGTAAAAACCCCCTATCCGGGGGTTTTTCGCATAGAAAGATATTAATAGAAAATTAGTATAGATATAAAATTTAGCACACCATTTCATTGACTTATACGCGATTAACTGTTACTATTGTAATTAGAATGATCATATGTAATAAATTATTTGAGGAGAATGATATGCTTGCAATAGATTTAAGAGGTAAAATAGCTTTTGTTACAGGTTCGTCCCGGGGCATAGGAAAGTCCTGTGCAAAAACACTGGCTCAAGCTGGTGCAAAGGTAATAATTAACTATAATACAAATATAAAAGCCGCCCAGGAAGTTGCTAAGGAAATAGGTGGAGACACCGCCGTTGTTCAAGGGGACGTTACCGACCCGCAAAAGGTTGAGGACATGTTAAAGCTCATTAAGGAAAAATACGGCAAGCTGGATATCCTGGTAAACAACGCCGGAACCACCACCGAATACAACCTTGAAGAGCTTCCCATCGAGGACATACAAAAGGTTTTTGAAGTGAACCTTTTTGGAACATTCTACTGCACCAAGTTCGCCCTTCCCCTAATGAAGGAGAATGGTGGGACGATCATAAATATCTCCTCCACAAGCATGTATACAGGAGCCGGTGGCGGCGCCCATTATGCTGCCTCAAAATCTGCGCTTTTAGGATTTACCAGAAACCTTGCAAAAGATTACGGCCAGTATAATATAAGGACCAATTCAATCGCTGTGACTATGGTTAATACCGAGCTTTTGATTAATAGAAAGACCGGAGATTTAAAATCAAAGATCGAAAACGTGCCCGTCAAGAGACTTTGCGAGCCTGAAGAGGTAGGTTATCTTACTGCCTTTTTAGCATCGGACATGGCGGGGTATATAAATGGTGAGGTCATAACTATGGACGGCGGAAGAACGTACGCATAGATAAATATAATATATGGGGTGAGAAGATGAAAGCTTTGGTTTTGGAAGGCAAGGAGAAGTTTGTATACAAAGACGTGGAAATGCCTAAATGTCCTAAGGATGGACTGTTGTTGAAAGTCGATTCTGTGGGGCTTTGCGGCTCGGATGTGAGAACGTATTTTCACGGCCACCATCACGTGACTTATCCATGTATCCTAGGGCATGAAAATGCAGGAACGATAGTGGAAGTAGGTTCTGAGGTAGAAGGCTTTGAAAAGGGAGAAAAAATTATCGTAAATCCCGTTTTGCCTTGCGGCAAATGCTGGTATTGCCAGAAGGGCTGGCAGCATCTGTGCTCCGACAGATTGACATACGGGCACCAGATTCAAGGCGGCTTTGCAGATTACATGGTGGTACCCGGAATAGGGCTTGAGCGTGGACAGGTAATCAAGATTCCTGATGGAGTATCTACCGATGATATCGTAATCGTGGAACTATTGTCTTCTGTAATTAACTCTCAAGAGTTTGCAGATGTGACTTTAGGAGAGACAGTTGCCATTTTCGGTGCAGGCCCTATCGGGTGTCTCCATTCTGAGATTGCCAAGCTAAGAGGCGCAAAAAAAATAATAATGATCGATATAAATGAAAACAGGCTGGAGCTTTCGAAAAAGTTCAGCGGAACGGACTTTATAAATTCTAAGGAAACCAACTTGCAGGAAGAGGTTATGAAGCTTACTGAAGGCTTTGGCGTGGACGTGGTCATATCTGCCACACCTTCCGTGGAGACCCAGGCACAGGGCATCGACCTGCTAAGAAAAAGGGGAAGGCTGGTTCTGTTTGGGGGCGTAAGCGCCGAAAACCCATATACCACTCTTGACAGCAACAAGATACACTACAACGAGCTTTCTGTTCTTGGCTCATTTGCATATGGTCCAAACAATTTCAAGAAGGCATTTGATATCGTGGCAGGCAAGATGATAAATGTAGATGGGTTTGTCACCCACGTACTTCCTCTAAAGGATGCGGTAAAGGGTATTGAAGAGATAAAATCCGGAAGGGCGCTAAAGGTCGTCTTAAAGCCGGGTATGGAATAAAAAAAGCGCGTACGCGCTTTTTTTATTGTACAAGAAACTCGCTCATATCCATAATTTCCGCATCTTCAGGATAGGCCAAGTCATCGGCAGTAAGCTCATTTACCCTCATGTTCTTAAAGTAGTACTCGCTTTCGTACTCGTCTGCGTGGACTATCATTTTAACAATTATTCCAGTGTCCCTCCATATGTAGTATTTCGCATAAACATCCATAGCATCGTATTCGAACACATCCACGGTTTTCCCGTCCAAGGTTTCGCTACCCTTGTATAAAATACCTTCATAAACTTCTTCTTCAATCTCTTCGGCAGCTGTAAATGGCGTGTAAAAATCTTCGTTTTCGGATATGGGCATCAAGACCATCTGGTTCGTTTCCTTGGTGTAAATGCCCATCTGTTCCTCTGAAGGCTTAATGAAGATGGCCTGATCCTGGTTCTCGAACTTCATGTCTCCACCTAAAAACCAGAGTTGGCTGGTAGGGAAGTCTTCCCCATTTACATTAACCTCCATCTCGAAATAATAGTTTTCGTAGATGCCTTCCGCTTTTAAGGAATCTTCAAAGGTTATATCTCCTTCAGGTTCTAAGGAGCCTTCACCGTCGTCGGTAACTTGTGATCCATTTGTGTCCCCGTTTCCTTGATCGCCGTTATTTGTGTCGCCATTGCCCCCACAGGCTGCTAAGCTGATAGTCAGCAATGCGGCTAGTGAAAAAACCAAAAATTTTTTCATTTTCATTGTTACATCCCCCTCGAGCTGGTATAATGTACGAGCCCAATATTTTAGGTGTGATGAGCACCTCTTAACTAAATTATATCACCACCTGTAATTTATAAAAAGAAGATTTGATCTTCTTATACATTTAAATAGCTATGCATTGTTGTTGACACAACATATAGTGCGTGATATGATAATTGAAACAATATATGCACATTTGGTGTCTGCGCTACAAGCGCGGATGAAAAGGGAAGCAGGTGTGATTCCTGCACGGTCCCGCCGCTGTAATGGATGAGTTTCGGCTAGTAACCACCTGAAAGGGGAAGGTCGCCGAAGCGATGAAACTAAGTCAGAAGACCTGCCAAAGGGAGTAGCGCCGATGCTCTACGGATGATAGAGGGTGCGAAGCGTTGTCTTTTTGACTGCTCCGACCTCTGTCTGGAGTTTTTTTATTGGCGAATATCAAAAACAAGGGGGATAATGATGATAACAAAAATCAAAAAAAGAGACGGCAGGGAGGTTCCCTTCAACATAGGGAAGATTGCAGATGCCATATATAAGGCTGCAAGCGCAGTTGAAGGAAACAACTATGATATGGCCATGGAATTAGCTGAAAAAGTGGCGATTTATGTCCAAACTGACCTAAATACTAAAATACCCACAGTGGAACAGATTCAAGACAGCGTGGAAAAAATCCTCATCGAAGAAGGTCACGCCAAAACGGCGAAGAAATATATTTTATACAGAGCTGACAGAACGAAGGTCAGGGAGATGAATACAAGGCTTATGAAGGTATACGAGGATCTTACCTTCAAGGATGCAAAGGACAACGATTTAAAGCGAGAAAACGCAAATATAGACGGAGATACAGCGATGGGCACGATGCTGAAATACGGTTCAGAGGGCGCGAAGCAATTTTATGAAATGTTCGTGCTGAACAAGGACCATGCCGAGGCCCACAATAAAGGCGAGATACATATCCACGACATGGATTTTCTGACGCTGACAACCACGTGCTGCCAAATCGACTTGGACAGGCTATTTAAAAACGGCTTCAGCACAGGTCACGGATTCTTGCGGGAGCCAAACAGCATACACAGCTACTCAGCCCTCGCATGCATAGCCATCCAGTCTAATCAAAACGATCAACACGGAGGACAGAGCATACCTAACTTTGACTATGCGATGGCGGCAGGGGTTAAGAAGACATATGAGAAATGCTATTTCGTAAATCTCTCTAAAGCCATGAATCTGCTTTTGGATATTGACGATGCGATGGACGTGGCTATAAAGATAAAAGAAAAGCTAAAGGAAGAAAGAAATCTTTCCCCGACCTTGGAAGACAATGGAGAGTACCTTGAAGAAGAGCTCAAAGAGCTTGAAAAAATAGCGTCGGATAAAGCTTTGGCCAAAAGGATTCAAAGCTTTGCAGGCAAAAATGCCATTATAGAGACAGAAAAAAACACATATCAGGCGATGGAGGCTTTTGTTCACAACCTAAATACGATGCACAGCAGAGCTGGTGCTCAGATACCTTTTAGCTCCATCAACTATGGCCTTGATACCACCCCTGAGGGCAGGATGGTCGTAAAGAACCTTCTTCTTGCTACAGAGTCCGGACTTGGAAACGGAGAGACTCCGATTTTCCCGATTCAGATATACAAGGTAAAGGAAGGCATAAACTACAATAAAGAAGATAAGAACTACGATCTATTCAAGCTTTCCTGCAAGGTCAGCGCAAAGAGGCTTTTCCCCAACTTTTCCTTTATAGATGCGCCTTTTAACCTGAAATATTACAGAGAGGGAAGGCCGGAAACTGAAATTGCCTACATGGGCTGCAGGACAAGGGTTATAGGAAACACCTTCGATCCGGATAGGGAGATAACCTATGGCAGAGGAAACCTAAGCTTTACAACGGTAAACCTTCCGGCTATCGCCATTGAGTCAAAGGGAGATAAGCAGGAGTTTTTCAAGCTTCTTGATGAAAAAATCGACTTGGTAATCGCACAGCTAAGGGAACGATACGAAATCCAAGCACAAAAAAAGGTTAAGAACTTTCCGTTCCTTATGGGACAAGGCATATGGATAGATTCTGACAAGTTGGATCCCGAAGACGAGATAAGGGAAATCATAAAGCATGGGACGCTCTCCACAGGCTTTATAGGACTTGCGGAGTGCTTAAAGGCGCTTGTGGGCAATCACCATGGTGAATCTGATATTGCTAGGAAGCTAGGTATAGAGATAATATCCCACATGAGAAATAGAATGGATGAAGCCAGCAACAGAGAAAAATTAAACTACACTTTAATCGCAAGTCCGGCAGAAGGCACGGCTGGCCGGTTTGTGAGGATGGATAAAAAGCGCTACGGAATAATACCGGGAGTTACCGATAGGGAGTACTATACCAACGGCTTCCACGTTCCTGTGTACCATAAGATCAGCGCATTTGAAAAAATATCTATCGAAGGACCCTATCATGAACTGACCAATGCAGGCCATATCACATATGTAGAAATAGACGGCGACCCTTCAAACAACCTTGAAGCCTTTGAGAAAATCGTCAGGGCTATGAAGGAATCAGGTGTAGGGTACGGATCGATAAACCATCCTGTTGACAGAGATCCTGTTTGCGGATATACGGGAATGATAGGTGAAATTTGTCCGTCCTGTGGAAGGAATGAAGAACATATACCCTTCGAAAGAATCAGGAGGATAACAGGATATCTCGTAGGAACCCTAGATAGGTTCAACGATGCTAAAAAGGCAGAAGTGCACGACAGAATCAAGCACGGAGCCTCTTAGGAAGGTGAAGGGAATATGATTAGGACAGCGGGAATAGTAGAAGAGTCTTTTGTTGACGGACCGGGAATAAGGTTCGTTGTATTTGCTCAAGGCTGCAGCCATAACTGCACCGGGTGTCATAATCCTCACACTCATGATTTCAATGGAGGCAGTTTCATGTCGATTGATGAGATCATAAGTCGCATGAGAAAAAACCCACTGCTCGACGGCATAACGTTAAGCGGAGGGGAACCCTTTGAGCAGGCAGACAAGATGGGGCTGCTTGCTGCAAGGACGAAGGAAATGGGATACGATGTGATGGCTTATTCAGGTTATCGATATGAAGAGATACTTGAAAAATCCGAAAGAGACAAAGGGTGGCAAAGCCTTATCCTAAATACCGATATTCTTGTAGACGGGAGATTTGAACTAGAAAACAAAGATCTCTTGCTGAAATTTAGGGGATCGAAGAACCAAAGGATAATAGATGTTAAAGAATCGATGAAAATCGGCAAGGCGATAATATTAGATTAAAAAAGGACAGCCAGAGCGTGTAGCTTGGCTGTCCTTTTTGATAGCTATATTATTTTGTACCAAACGTTCATGCTTTCGATGTCTCCTGAAATGTTTGTATTGTTTACCAGCATTCCGCCGAAAGCATAGCCGGCCTTTGCAAATGTTGCATTCATTCCGTGGGACTTGGCCCGTGCTATGGTATATAGAGTCTTAAAGCCAAGGGCTTTCATAGACTTTTCCATTTCAAAGAGAAGAATGAGAGCAAATTTCTTGCCCCTGTAATTTGGCAAGGTGGCAAAGTCGGTCATTTCGCAGTTTTTATATTCCGGGTCAGTTTCGCTTGAAGACAAGGCGACAAGCTTTTTGCCTTTGAATATCCCGTAGTAATGGATGTTTTCTTCCATGGTTTTTATTAGATAACCTGCATCGTGTATAGGAAAGGGGTATGTTTTGAAGACTATTTTGTAAAGCTCCGCCATTTCAGGGGCATCTTCTCTTGTCAATTTCTTAATCACATATCCATCTTCCAATGCTGGCGGATCGACCTTCGCTTTTGATCTTGCAGTTTCCAGGACATCATCCAGGAGGGCGCTGTCTTTAATCAGTTCCCTGGCATGGTTCGGGTATCTGCCCAAGAAAACATAATCTTCCTCGCCGCTTTTATAATTTGGAATCTTGGCTTCCCTTTTATATCCTGCGGAAAGGAATATGCTTTCTTTATTGAGGGGAACCTTTGCAAATATCTTCGCATAGCCGTATTTGTCCGCCAAATCTTTAAGGCTGTCTATAATTGTGGTCTCGTCCCTGTTGTCGTATTTCATAAGGTAAATCCTGTCGTTGTCTTTACCGTGTTGTATAAGGCTATGGCCTAAAAATTCTACTTTATCTCCCATTTAAGATGCATCTCCACTGTTTCGGGTATCCCTTTCAAGGTTTTCCGGCGTCAATGTTATTTCTTCCTCATAGTCGCTTAGAAGCTTTGAGATACCGATTGTTTTATATTCTAAATCGTCGTTTTCGGTTTTAAGCGTAAGGTTGCAGCTTTCACACTCAAGGTCGCACTCATTATGCTTGTAATCATCGGGCATCTTGTAGGTGGTTATTACACCCTCGTAGTTTCTAAGGATGACCTTGTTTGTAGACCAGGATATCAGATACGACGGCATAACCGGTATCTTTCCTCCGCCACCGGGAGCATCTATAACGTATGTAGGCACGGCAAATCCGCTTGTATGTCCACGTAGGTTTTCCATGATTTCTATGCCTTTTCCCACATTTGTCCTAAAGTGCTCCAGACCTTCGGAAAGGTCGCACTGATACAGGTAGTAAGGTCTGACCTTGTTAGCTGTCAGTTTGTGAACAAGCCTCTTCATGATCCTCGGACAGTCGTTTACGTCCCTAAGAAGAACGGATTGGTTTCCCAGTGGTATTCCCGCCCTGGATAGCTTCTTAAGAGCTTTCCTGGATGAGCCCGTCATTTCTCGCGGGTGGTTAAAATGGGTGTTCAGCCAGATGTTGTCGTATTTTTTTAGCACTTCCACCAGCTCGTCTGTAATTCTATAAGGAAGCACAACCGGCATCCTAGAGCCTATTCTAATGACTTCCACATGTGGTATTTCGGAAAGCTGGCTTAGTATCCAGTCCAGGTAATCGTCTGATAGCATCAGAGGATCTCCCCCTGATATAAGGACGTCTCTTACCTGAGGCGTATTCTTAATATATTCGATGCCTTTTAAGATCACTTCCTTTGAAGGTATTGAATCAACGTCTCCTACTTTTCTTTTTCTGGTACAGTGCCTGCAATACATCGCACATACGTTGCTTATATGAAATAAGACCCTGTCTGGATAACGATGAGTTATTCCTTCAACCGGGCTGTCCTTGTCCTCGTGAAGTGGATCTGACATGTCGCAGTTCGACAAGCTCAGCTCCCGGATATCAGGGAAGCACTGCTTGAATACCGGATCGTTTTCCGGATCGTCCGTATCCACTAGTGATAGATAGTAGGGTGTTACAGACATTGGGAATTTCTCTATGGTAGTCTTGATAGCTTGTTTCTTTTTATCTGAAAAAGTTACTCCTAAGATCTTTTCTACTGTTTCGACCTTGTGGATGCTGTTTTTGAGCTGCCACTTCCAGTCGTACCATTTGTCCAGTAGTTTTTTTGATATTTCCTCATTGTTTATTCTGTCTTTCGTAATATTGATAGTTTCTTGCATATTTTCTCCTTTCAATGTAAAACATATTCTTTTCAGGTTGTAGTAGGGCCGGTTAGTTGGCCAAATATTTAAAGGCACCCTAACTCTGAATTTTCAGAGTTAGAGTGCCTAAGTTTCGCTGAATATCAACTCACTTTATACCATGCTTCCATAGTATATTGCATGACCATATGATCCTGCACAAGCCCCAGTTCCAAATAACGTAAATGGATTGTTTTTCACTTTGGATTTCCCCTATTACAACCAGTTTACTTGATTCCGCACCCTTTTTTTAAGAATACGTAAGCAAGCTCACCGATTAGGCTACTACCCAAAATTACTTCACATTTTGAACATTTCTCGATAAATTGTATCATGTATCCGCGCATTTGTCAAAAATATGGAATATACAGGAAACCTAATCAATTAAATCTTGACAAAAAAACTATTAGCCATTAAACTATACCCATGCTAACTATATGCATATCGCACATAGTTGACGCACGGTAAAAAAGATAAAGAAAGAAGGGAAAAAATGCCTGAAAAAAAGGACTGCTGCTGCAACAGCAAAGGCAATAAAATGGAAAAATTTCTGGAAGCCAGCCTGCTCCTATTGCTTAAAAAGCAGTGCGCCCATGGTTACGGGCTTATAGAGCAACTTGAGCCCTTAGGGTTTTCTCCAGATGATATGAACTTAAGCACCCTTTATCGAACCCTAAGAAAAATGGAAGAAAAAGATCAAGTCAAATCCAGTTGGGAAGCCGGAGGCGGCGGACCTAAAAAAAGGGTATATGATATAACGTCCCAAGGGATTAAAGACCTTGAAGAGTGGCGAGAAATCTTTGAATTTAGAAAAAAGCGCATTGAAAAATTTTTGGACCTGTATGAAAAGCAATGTGACTATGAGGAGGTATTGTAATGCAGACAGCGGTATTTTATATTTTGGCAGGGGGACTTCTGTCATTGTCTTATATAAAGGATAAGGGGAAAACTAAAAAGAGCCTAATGAAAGCATGGAAAGCACTCGAGAATATGCTGCCCCAACTTTTAGGGATAGTGTTGCTTGTTGGCGTTATGCTGGCCGTAATGAATCCGGACACTATCAGCAGCCTTATAGGAAGCTCTTCAGGATGGATGGGGACAGCAATAGCGGCAGTGGTGGGCGCTGTAACATTGATTCCGGGATTTATAGCGTTTCCCACAGCCGCTCTTCTCTTGCAAGGTGGGGCAGGATACATGCAGATTGGAGCTTTCGTGTCATCCTTGATGATGGTTGGGGTTGTCACGTTGCCGATGGAAGTGAAATATTTTGGCAAAAAATCCACTATAACCAGGAATCTCTTTGCTTTTATTTATTCCTTTGCAGTGGCTCTCATTATAGGAAAGGTGATGGGTGAAATATGAAAAATTTACTGATAAGATATAGATTCTTCTTCGTGATGGTGGCAGTAACGATAGGGCTGGCCGCGATGAACCCTGCGGCAGGAGAAAAGGCTGTAGACACCACGATTTTCAGCTTCAGAGAGATGCTTTCCGTATTGCCTCCCATATTTATACTGCTGGGACTTTTAGATGTTTGGGTTCCTCGTGAGACTATGATAAGGTATATGGGCAAGGGATCAGGAGCAAAGGGAGTACTGCTGGCAATATTTTTAGGATCTGCGGCGGCTGGCCCACTCTACGGAGCTTTTCCCATGGCGGCGGTCTTTATGAAGAAGGGAGTCAAGTTTTCCAATGTGTTAATTTTTCTCGGAGCTTGGTCAACTACAAAGATACCCATGTTCCTCTTTGAGCTGTCGGCTTTGGGAACAAGATTTGCCCTAACGAGGCTTGGGGCCAGCATGGTGGGCATATTTGTAATCGCCCATTTGGTTGATAAAGCGGTAGATGAAAAAGAAAAATCGATGGTTTACAAAAATGCTTCGGAAATGAATTGATCGGGTGAAAAAGTGGATTCTTCATAATCATAAAGAAAATAATGTAAATTGCGCATATTGACAAAAAAACAGAAATATGATATACTAAATGCGATTTAAGAGCATTTAAATTAAATAATATATTAGTTTTATTGCAACAAGTGAAGTAAGTAAAATGACTAGCCGGTGTTCGAGCTGTTTCACGTATTGCTTTCAATGTGGGTTTCAGTAAGGTCACCATGATCCGCCTACTTAAAATTTGAAGATCGAAGGCGAAAATTTTACTGAAAAACTGTTCTTAGAACTGGGGTTTGATTAGGATCAAATGGTCATAATCTATGCTATCAAACATACGCACAGCGGTATGGGAAATGGCATAAAGTGAACTGATAATCAGGTAAGCTTAGGCACCCTAACTCTATATGAGTTAGGGTGCCTTCTTTTCGTGAACGAAGCGAACCAATTTACATGTCTATAATGCCAAAAGGCATAAAATAGTGGAATATAGGAGGGAAAAGATTTATGAAAAAGATTAGTGCGGTGCTGCTTATAGCTTTGCTGAGCGTTTTATTGCTTGCAGGGTGTGGAAGCAGTGCAGAAACAACCTATGAACAGATTTTAGAAGACGGAGAAATGACTTTTGCCATGACAGGTGCTTATCCCCCGTTTAACTTTATTGACGAAAATGGGGACTTAGCGGGCTTTGACATCGACATAGCCAATGCTATCGCTGAAAAGATGGGAGTTGTAGCTGTTCCCATAACTACAGAGTGGGATGGCATAATAGGTGGCCTTACAGGAAATAGATTCGACATGATAATCGGAAGCATGGCCATTACCGAGACTCGTTTGGAGCAGGTAAATTTTTCAGATCCGTATTATTATGATGGAGCTCAGTTTTTTGCGCCGGTAGGTTCTGGACTTTCCAGCATAGAGGATCTTGAAGATGGCAGAGTGGGAGTAGTAACAGGCACGACTTTCCACGATGCTCTTGAAGAAATGGACAGCGTAGGAGAAATACTTCAGTTCTCAAGTGATGTAGACAACTTCATGGCTGTTCAGCAGGGAAGAAGCGATGGGCTTGTCACAGGTATCTTCGTTGGGCTACAGGCGCCGGCTGAATACGGCGTAGACATTGAGCCAATAGGAGACATGCTTTACTCTGAAGAAATTGCAATAGCTATAAGAAAAGACGATACTGATCTGCTAAACGCAGTAAATGACGCATTGGCTGAGATAATCGAAGATGGAACTTATGCCGAACTAAGCAACAAGTGGTTTGGAGTAAATCTTCTTGAAATCCAACACTAAACTTATCTTCCCCCGCTTCTCATTGGGAGCGGGGGAAATCAGCTTTTAAAATAAAGCCAAGGACGGCCAAATCAGTATATTTCATGCAGTAGATATGTGTGGAACATACTGATTTAGTTGTCTTGAAAGGACATTGCGAGGAGGATGAACATGAACCCGATAATAGATTTTTTTAACACGGTGGTAAGGTTTGCTCCCAGGTTTATACCGGGGGTAATCGCCACGATGCAGCTTGCTTTTTTTTCAATACTAATTGGTACAGTGATAGGACTTTTCGTTGCAGTCGTTAAGCTGGCTAATAAAAAGCCGCTGACATTCTTAATGAACATCTACATTACCATAATAAGGGGAACTCCACTGCTCTTGCAGCTATGGTTTATATTCTACGGACTTCCGGGGATGGGAATTGAAATAGATAGATTTCCGTCAGCGGTAATTGGACTTGCCCTGCACAACGGAGCATACATCAGTGAAATTTTCAGAGGAGCTATCGAATCTATACATTACGGTCAAAGAGAGGCTGCCAGATCTCTTGGGATGACAAGAGGACAGGCACTTAAAAGGATAGTGCTGCCGCAAGCTTTCAGAAGGTCAATACCTGCCCTAGGAAATCAGTTTATAATAGCTGTTAAGGACTCCTCCCTTGCCAGTGTAATTACTATTACAGAGACCATGCTTCTTGCCAGGCAGTTTGTCGCCGCAACATTTGATGTATTTCCCATATTTTTCGTCGCGGCCTCTTATTATCTGATAATAACCATGGGACTTGCCAAGCTGTTGCAAAAGCTTGAAACAAAACTGAAAGTCGGGGTGAGATGATATGAGCATGATAGAGATAAAGAACCTTCACAAGTACTTTGGAGACCTAGAGGTATTGAAGGGAATCAACTTGACTATTGAAGAAAGCGACGTGGTGTGCCTGATAGGAGCCAGCGGTTCCGGCAAAAGCACCCTTCTTAGGTGTATAAACTACCTTGAGAAAAAGACAGAAGGAGAAATCTGGATAGATGGAAAGCCCGTTGAAGAGACCGAAGAGGGAATCAATAAAGTGCGCCAGGATGTGGGAATGGTATTTCAAAGATTTAATCTGTTTCCCCATATGACAGTTGCAGAAAACGTCATGGAAGGGCCTGTAACAGTAAAGAAGATAGGAAAAGAAGAGGCGAGGAAGCTCGCCGTTGAGCTGCTGGAAAAGGTAGGGATAGCTGACAAGGCGGATGTATATCCGGAGATGCTATCAGGAGGTCAGCAGCAAAGGGTGGCAATTGCCAGGTCCCTTGCGATGGAACCAAAAGTGATACTTTTTGATGAGCCTACTTCGGCACTTGATCCTGAGCTTGTTGGTGAAGTTCTAAAAGTAATGAAAGACCTTGCTCAGGAAGGAAGGACGATGATCGTGGTGACCCACGAGATGGGCTTTGCCAAAGAAGTTGCAGACAGGGTTATATTTCTTCATGACGGCATGATAGCCGAGGAAGGACCTCCTAAAGAAATTTTTGAAAATCCCAAGCATGAAAGACTTCAGGCTTTCCTTGGGGAGATACTGGTATAGAAATAAGAATATTAAAATTAAAGATAAAAAATCAGATTGTAGAGATATAATGCAGTCTGATTTTTTTATTTCGAGGTTATTGACATATGCCCTAAACAGAGTATAATGAATATATAAAGGGCATATGCCTAAAACTAAGAGTTAGGAGGATAGTAAGATGCCAAGACCGAGAAAATGGAGGAAGGTTTGTTGCTTGCCGGATATGGACCTGTTTGGACCGTTAAATGCGAAGCTCGTAGAAGAAGACATCATACATATGACTGTTGAGGAGTACGAAGCTATCCGATTAATCGACCTAGAGGGAATGATGCAGGAAGAGTGTGCAAATCAAATGAACGTGGCAAGGACTACTGTCCAAAGAATCTACAATGAAGGGAAAAGAAAGCTTGCCCTGTCTTTGGTAGAAGGAAAAATTATCAAAATTGAAGGCGGAGACTACAAGCTTTGCGACGAAGAGGAAAGAGAAGAACAGATAAAATGCGGAAGATGCAGAAGACGCAGGCAATTTGTTGAAGATGAAGAGGAGATGTAGACAATGAAATTAGCGATGCCGGTAAATGAAAATAATATTAAATCTGGGATATGTTACTCATTTGGAAGAGCGCCTTGGTTTATGATATACGATACTGAAATAAAAAAAGAGTTTTTTATAGACAATAGCGCTGCTTCGAGTGCAGGAGGCGCAGGCATAAAAGCTGCACAGCTATTAGTGGATCAAAATATCGATGGGTTAATTACACCTAGATGTGGACAAAATGCTGCAGAAGTTGTTCAAGGGGCGGATATAAAAATAATTAAAAGTCAAGGCGAGGATATAGAAGAAAATATTAAATTGTTCGAAAGCGGAAAGTTAACACTTCTCGATGAAATTCACACGGGATATCACAATCATGGAAAGTAAAAAAATTGCGGTTCTAAGCGGCAAGGGAGGCACCGGAAAAACCTTTGTATCCGTAAACTTGGCAGATGCTGCTGGTAAAAGCGTATATATCGACTGCGACGTGGAAGAACCCAACGGGCATTTATTCTTTAAACCTGAGATAACATCAGAAGAAAAAGTAACGGTCAAGATTCCAGTGGTAAATCACGATCTGTGCACAGGTTGCAGAAAGTGTACAGAATTTTGTAGGTTCAATGCATTAGCGTATTTAAAAGATAAAGTGAAGGTTTTTGAAGATATTTGCCATTCCTGTGGAGGCTGCATGCTGGTTTGCCCTCAAAAGGCAATTTATGAAAAAGACCTAGCTATCGGCAAGGTAGAAATAGGAAAATCACGGCAAGTAAAGATTTTAAGTGGGACGATGGATATTGGCAAAGCCAGTGGAGTTCCCATAATAAAGAGGCTTCTTGAGTTAGGATCTCTTGAAGATTTAACAATAATAGATTGTCCTCCGGGAAGTGCCTGCGTGACCATGGAAAGCATCAAAGATGCGGATTTTTGCGTTTTAGTGGCAGAACCTACTTTGTTTGGAGTCCACAATCTTGCCATGGTACACGAACTTGTAAATCTATTTAAAATACCCTTTGGAGCCGTGCTGAATAAATGCACAGATGGAGAAAATCCGGCAGAAAAATACTGCGACGACAACGATATAAAAATTCTTGGCAAGTTCGATTATGACAAGGAAATGGGAAGGCTAAATGCCCAAGGTGAGATAATGTCTAGAGTTGACAAAGCATACAACAGGAAATTCGCAGAGTTGTCATATGCAATTTTGGAGGAAATAAAATGAGACAGCTGTTGATACTAAGCGGCAAAGGAGGTACGGGTAAGACCACTGTTGCAAGTGCATTTATAGATTTTACAGATGCAAAAGCTTTTGCTGATTGTGATGTGGACGCTCCCAATCTGCACTTGGTGATGCATATGCAAGAAAAGCCTGAAATAAGTGATTATTATGGTATGGGGAAAGCTAAGATCGACCGGTCTAAATGCATGTCCTGCGGTATATGCATGGAAAATTGCAGGTTTGGTGCTATAAGCTTTAAAGAAGGAGCTTATATCGTTGAGGAATTCAGATGCGAAGGGTGCGGAGTCTGCGCGTATGTATGTCCACAGACCGCAATTGCAATGAAACCTGACGTAGCTGGAGAGCTTTGCCTATATAACAATACAAGGGTATTTTCTACAGCTACATTAAAGATGGGCAGTGGAACTTCCGGCAAGCTGGTAACTGAAGTGAAGAAAAATATGCAAAGGTCTTGCAATAAGGATGCATTTGCCATAATAGATGGATCCCCAGGGATAGGATGCCCCGTAATAGCGTCAATCAGCGGAGTCGACATGGTTTTGGTAGTAGCAGAACCATCCATATCGGGAATAAGCGATATGGAAAGGATAGTAAAGACAGCTCAAGGGTTTGGAGCAAAAATAGCGGTTTGCGTGAATAAATACGATACAAATATTGATAAGTCATTGGAAATAGAAGAGTATTGTAAAAGAAACGATATATCCTTCATGGGCAGAATTTCTTATGATAAAAGTGCGGCAGAGGCCATCAACAATGGGATTAGCTTGGCAAAAGCAGATTGCAGAGCGTCGGAGGAAATAAAAAAAGTTTACCAAAATACAATGAAACATATAAATAATACTAAAAGGAGAGAAAAATATGATTCAAACTGACAAGCAAGTCGACTTTTCCGAAAAGCTCCATCCACAAAGCAACGTTAAAAAAGTTATAGGCGTGGTAAGCGGAAAGGGCGGAGTAGGAAAATCTTTGGTTACATCACTTCTTGCTGTGACCATGCAAAGGAGACAGCACAGGGTAGCTATATTGGATGCAGACATTACAGGACCATCAATACCTAAGGCTTTCGGGCTTACTGAAAGGGCTTCTGGAACGGAACTAGGGCTTCTTCCTGTTAAAAGCAAAACAGGCATAGATATAATGTCTATAAATCTTCTTTTAGAAAATGATACTGATCCTGTAGTCTGGAGAGGCCCTATAATTGCAGGGACGGTTAAGCAGTTTTGGAGCGAGGTGATATGGTCCGATATTGACTACATGTTCGTTGATATGCCTCCAGGGACTGGAGATGTACCCCTTACAGTGTTTCAGTCATTGCCTGTTGACGGAATTATAGTAGTAGCTTCTCCACAGGAATTGGTATCTATGATAGTTGCAAAAGCCGTAAATATGGCAAGGATGATGAACATACCTGTACTGGGCTTGGTTGAGAACATGTCATATTTTGCATGCCCTAACTGTGAAGAAAAATACCCTATATTTGGAGAGAGCCGAATCGATGAAACTGCAAAGGAATACGGACTTGATGTGATAGCAAAGATACCCGTAGATCCAAGGCTTGCCAGCGTTTGCGACAGAGGAATGGTGGAACTTTTCATAGGAGATTGGTTTGACAGCTTCGGCGAAAAACTTGATGGGAACGAAAATCTTGAAGAAGAAGTGGAGGAAAGCAAAATGAAAATTGCAGTTGCAAGTGAAGACAATCAAGTAACCCAGCACTTTGGTCACTGTGAAAGCTTTATGGTATATGATGTAGAAGGATCAAAAATAGTAAAGTCTGAAACTATAGCCAACCCGGGACACAGACCGGGATTCTTGCCGAACTTTTTAAACGACATGGGAGTGAACGTGATAATATCAGGCGGCATGGGCGGCGGAGCTATCGATATATTCAATGAAAAGGGAATCCAGGTAGTTACCGGAGCCAAGGGAGAATCGCAAAAGGTTGCAGAAGATTTTATAGGGGGCAATCTCGTATCTACCGGCTCTGTTTGCAGGGATCATCAGCATGAAAGCAGTTGCCACTAAGAATCCAAAAATAACTCAGCAGGCATGATTTGTCTACTGAGTTATTTTTGTTTTTATTTGTTTCTATTTGCTCCAAAGCCGTTTCCTGTTTTTACTTGTTCCCCGTTTCTTCCGTTACTTCGACCAAAACCCATTCCTTCAGCTTCACCGACACAGGCCCCTTGTGCTGCTCCGTCGCAGTTTTCCTGGTTTTGAGCCATTCGCTCATAGATCTTATCTGCCTGTTCCTGGGTCATTCGTTCTTCTTGCACTCTTTCCTGTAATATTTCTTTTTTGTTTTCAAGCATTCTTTCTTTAAATTGCTCCTGAACGCCCTCTTCAATTGCCAAAGCGCCATAAGTTTCGCCCTCTAGCCTTTGTTCGTAAATGGCTTCTGCAGATTTTACGGTAAGTTCGGCGAGTATTTCAGCTGGAGAACCTGTGCTTGCTGCATAAGCAGCTCCTGAACCACCTATGATTGCCAGTATCGTACCTGCCATGATAATTTTTTTTGTTTTGTTGATTTTCATTTTTGCTACCTCCTGTGTTATATTGTTTCTATGATATGAGTATAGTACATCTATGTGTCACCTGTGTGACAGGAGGGAGATTAAAATGGGAAAGGTTCATAAATTGCAATTAAAGCTTACAAGAGGGGAAAAGCCTTTGCAAGTAGAGGAGTTGAATTTAATTGTAGGGGAAGGTATCAAAGGAGATGCTTTTTCGGGAGATGATGAAAATAGGCAGCTAACATTGATGGATTACCAGGCAAGAGCAAAAAATCAAGACAAGGCAGATGGATTCTGCCTGGCGCGTTTTACGGAAAACATATCTCTACAGGACTTAGCTTTTTCAGAACTAGAGGTTAACGACAAGCTCTTAATCGGAGGCGCACAGCTGGAAATAACCATAGCGGGCAAGAAGTGCTACCCGGAATGTCCGGTATATAAAAGGCAAGGCAATTGCGGGCTTTGGGAAAAAGCCGCTTTTGCAAAAGTGACCAAAAGCGGCTGGATTAAAGTTGGAGATCAGGTCTTAAAAAGGTAAATGAAATGTGTTTAAAATAATCCAAAGTGGATATATAAAGAATAGGACATTAGCACTCTAATGACGTGAGTGCTAAAAAATAAGAAAGGAGTTGTTGATCATGGCAGGATTAGTACCATTTAACAGGAAAGACACTGGCTTGTTCGATACCGGCTTCGGGGACGTCTACAACATGCTTGACGACTTTTTTACCGACAATTGGTTGCCGTCAAGAAACTTGGCTAGAGACTCATTTAAAGTAGACGTACAGGAAAACGACACGGAATATGTCATCGAGGCTGACCTTCCGGGAATAAAAAAAGAAGAAATAAGCTTGTCTTTCGATCATGGAAGACTGGGGATAGCAGTCAAAAAGGAAGAAAAATTCGATGAAGAGAAGAAAAACTACATCCACAAGGAAAGACGCATAACTTCGATGTGCAGAAATCTCTACCTGGCAGATGCAAGCGGAGATGACATCAAGGCAAAGCTTGAAGAGGGAGTGCTTAAAATCAACGTAGCTAAAAAGGCTCAGGAATCAGAAGACAAAAAAATTGAAATCGAATGAAAAGGTCCCGCCTGGTTAAAAAGGCGGGACTTTAAAGTTACTCTAAGTTTTGGGCAAACTGTATCATCACATTATCAGGATCGGTGATGTAGAAGAACTCGATATTTGGATTGGGCTTAAAAGGTCCGCTGTGTACATCTATACCCTTTGACTTGATTTCATCAATTTTCTGGCCAATATCTGCAATCGAAAATCCCATGGAGATATCCTTGGTGTAAGAAGGGGGATCATTCCTCTGAGCATCAAATATAAGCTCAACCTCTGTTCCGCCGTCTCCTAAAAAAGCAATTTCTCTTCCCGGCCCTGCGGTAAATCTTCGGTTTACCGTAAGTCCCACGATGTCGGTGTAAAATTTGATGGATTTTTCCAAATCTGAAACCTTAATTGTCGTCCATAAGAAGCTCATTAATCTTTCCTCCTTTTAATTTCGTTTTCAAATATATCGTATATTTCCGGGTGTGCCCTCTTTAATCTAAGTGGCTTCATGTTTTTATCCACAAATGCATGGCAGCTTTTTCCAAAGGCATGCAGACCGTCCTGGCTCGTTACCCTGTATTCCATAGAAATCCTGACGCCGCTGAAAGACTCTATATTGCAAGAAATCAGCACAGCATCACCAAACCTGACAGGCATTTTAAAGTCGCATTCAACGCCTAAAACGGGTATCATTACACCAATTGCTTCTAATCGGTCATAGGGCAAAGACAGCTCATCCAACATGTATACCCTGGCTTCTTCAAACCACCTGATGTAATTTGAATGGTGAACTATTCCCATTTGGTCGGTTTCATAGTAGTGGACAGAGCGTTTGTACTGGTGAATATTACTCATTGTTATCTACCTTGTCAGCATCGTAGTCTTCCAAGAAGCTATGGCGCCGGCCTTTTTTTCGGTATTCTATGACGGTATCCAAGTTTACGTTGTGCATGCTTGTAAATATATTCATGTCCACTCCCGGGGTGTCTCTTTTCAATTTTTTTATAAGTGCTTTCATTTCTTGGCGCTTCGAGCCGATTCCGTCATCCCCTAGGACGCATTTTTCTGTCAATCTGCAGGCGCATCGTATAAATTCCAGCTCATTGTATCTTTTCCACGCCAATATGTCATCTTCTCGAACCATGTATAAGGGCCTGATAAGTTCCATGCCTTCAAAGTTGCTGCTTTTTAGCTTGGGCATCATCGTCTTTATCTCCGCGCTATAGAGCATGCTCATAAGGGTGGTTTCGATGACGTCGTCAAAATGATGGCCCAGGGCGATTTTGTTGCAGCCTAACTCTTTTGCCTTTGAGTATAGGGCGCCTCTTCTCATCTTTGCGCACAGATAGCAAGGGGACTGCTCTGTTCCTGCCACGATGTCGTAAATGCTGGATTCAAAGACAGTGATTGGAATCTTCAAAAGGTTGGCGTTGCTTTCGATAACTTGACGGTTTCTGTCATTGTATCCGGGATCCATCACCAAAAAAACAAGGTCGAAGCTGAATTTCCCGTGTTTTTGCAGCAGCTGCATGGCCTTTGCCATAAGCATGGAATCCTTGCCTCCGGATATGCAGACAGCTATTTTGTCACCTTCATTTATCAGGTCGTATCTGATTACAGACTTAATAAATCTGTTCCATATCTCTTTTCTGTATTTTTTGATAATGCTTCTTTCTATCAGTTGATGTTTTTCCATGATTACCTCTATTTAAAACTGTCAATGCAGCTTTTAAATTCCTTTTTAAATATTTCAAGCTCATCCGATGTGGTCAAATGGCTTAAGCTGATCCTTAAAGCGCTTAGAGCCCTTTTTTTATCCCTGGTAATGGCGTAAACCGAGCGGGAAGGGGTGTTGGGCGCGGAGCATGCCGACTTTGCGGACAGATAGATCTCTTTTTCGCTTAAATAATCGGATATGGCCTCTCCCTTTGCTCCCTCGACGCTTATGTTGAGAATATTGGGTATGGAACAGGATGTGGAGTTTATTTTTATGTTTTCAAACTGACTAAAGTATTTTTTCAAGTCTCGGTTTAAAAAGAGGATTTTCCTTTGTCGCTCTTCCAGCTTGTTAATACAAGTGACAAGGGCTTGCTCTAGAGAGATTACCAGGGGAGCTGAAGGCGTTCCGCTTCTATATGGAGAAAGGCTAAGGCCACCCTTGATTTGGGGCTCCAGCGAGATGCTTTTGTTTTTTATGAGAGCGCCGCATCCATTTATGCCGTAGAACTTGTGTGCAGAAAATGTTATCAAATCAGCTGCTCTCAAACAGAAGTGGGCTTTTCCTATTCCCTGTGTTCCGTCTACGTGAAGGATACAGTTTGGATATTTTTTTATTTCCCGGGCAATAGCGTCAATGTCTTGTATTACCCCGGCCTCGCTATCTACAAGGCATACTGAAACCATAGAAGTGTCTTCTCTCATAAGTGAGCTCAGGGATTTTAAATCCACTCGGCCGTATTCGTCCACATCTACAAAATCAAGGTCATAGCCTCTATTCTTTAAGGACATGATAGGACCGGTTACAGAAGAATGTTCCAAAAAAGTAGTGATTACATGCTTTCCTTTATGGGGATTTTGCTGAGCGTATCCTGTGATTGCCAAGTTGTTCGCTTCGCTGGCACCACTGGTGAATACTATCTCCCGATCTGACAGGTCAAGCAGGCTTAGTATCGTCCTTTCCGCCGAGAGAATTCTCTCAAATGAGATTTTTCCCAGCAGATGAGATGTATTTGGGTTGGCAAAGTATTCGTTTGTACTTTTATTGAAGATTTCGAGCACGTCTGAATCAACGGGAGTAGTCGCTGCATAATCCAAGTATATCAATGTTTTTCACCTCTCATATAAGCCGTAGTTTGCTGTTTCACTATACCAAATAGTTGGGGGAAATGCAATACATGGGCATACGCATATTGCTGCTTTCCTTTGAGAGCGCAGTAAGCCACACGTGTCTTTATTCAATTAATTTGAATAAATATACATTCATGCAAACCCAGTTGACAACGCTAAAACTAAAGAATATAATTAGCTTGTGTGAACGTTTACATAAGTTTGCAACTAAAATATTTTTCTTGGAAAGGGGAAAAATAATGAAAAAGTATCGTAAGTTAATCGTTTTTGCAACTGTGTTGATGCTTCTTTTGGCTACTATGACAGGATGCGGTACAGACGGGACTGACGATGACGGCAACGGTGGAGATGGCGCTACGAGAATAGGGATAGTGCTTCCTACAAAAGACGAGCCTAGATGGGTTCAAGACGAGACTAGATTCAACGAAGCATTGGCTGATACAGACTATTCGGTAGAAATATTGTTTAGCCAAGGCTCATCAGCAAGCGAAAAGGCAAATGTAGAATCATTGCTGACAAAAGGAATAGATGTACTGATCATCTGTCCACATGACGGAGACGCGGCAGCGGCGGCGGCAGAAGCGGCAGCAGCAGAGGGCGTGACGGTAATATCCTACGACAGGCTCATAACAGGTACAGATGCTGTAGATTACTACGTGACATTTGACTCCATAGCTGTTGGAGCAGCTCAGGGACAGTATTTGGTTGACAGCGCAGAGGGAGAGGGAAACCCTCTATACCTATATGCGGGAGCATCTTCCGACAACAATGCTTTTTTATTCTTTGAAGGCGCATGGAGCGTATTGCAGCCTAAAATAGCTGACGGAACATTCGTAATTAAAAATTCATCAGAGGCTGTGGCGCTTCAAGACAAGGCAGAGCTTACTAGAGACGAAATGGGCAGGATTATCAGCCAGGTAACAACCAACTGGGATTTCAACGAAGCTAAAAATAAAGCGGAATCACATCTTACAGCAGCAGCGGCAGCAGACAAGGGAGATGTTTATATTTTGGCTCCCAACGACGGAACAGCAAGATCTATCGCAGATGTCTTTGCATCTGACAGCGATGTGACCAGCTACGTGGTAACAGGACAAGATGCTGAGAAGGCATCGGTGCAATATATAATAGACGGAAAACAGTCCATGACGGTATTCAAGGATGTAAGGACTCTTGTCAAAGATTCCATAGACATGGCGATTGCTGTTCTTGAAGGAAACGCTCCTCAAACCACAGGCTCATACAATAACAACGTAACAGATGTTCCTGCCAAGCAGACTGAGGTAATAGTCGTAGATCAGGACAATGTGAAAGCTGCCTTGATAGATTCCGGATATTACGAAGCGTCTGAATTCACAGGGTTGGAATAAGAAATGATTAAGAATAGTGAAAGTCTGAGGCTTTCACTATTCTGCTATAAACATCCCATGGAATAGAGGTGATTCACTGACATGGATGGCTTGTCGAATCAAATAGACTACATACTTGAAATGCGAAACATAACCAAGGAGTTTCCGGGAGTGAAGGCCTTGGATCAGGTTAATTTTAGCGTTAAAAGAGGGGAGATACACTGCCTGGTAGGAGAAAATGGTGCGGGAAAATCCACGCTGATGAAGGTGCTCTCGGGAGTATATCCTTTTGGAGAATACAGCGGCGACATCGTTTTAAACGGAGAAGTTCAAAAATACCAGGGCATTCAAGAAAGCGAAAAAGCAGGGATTGCAATAATTTATCAAGAGCTGGCGTTGGTACCTGAGATGACGGTATACGAAAATATCTACCTTGGCCACGAGATAAAAAAGAAGAACACGATAGACTGGAATGAGACAGTAGTAAGATCCTCTGAAATGCTAAAAAAGGTTAGGCTTAAAATAACCCCGGAAACAAAGGTAAAGGAGCTGGGCGTAGGAAAAAGGCAGTTGGTGGAAATAGCAAAGGCATTCAGCAAGGATGTAAAGCTTTTGATATTGGACGAACCCACGGCAGCGCTAAATGACGACGACTCCAAAAACCTTTTAATGCTTTTAAAAGAGCTCAAATCCGAAGGGATAACCTCGATCATGATATCACATAAGCTAAAAGAGGTAATAGAAATAGCCGACACCGTTACGGTTTTAAGAGACGGTAAGACCATATGCTCTCTAGATGCCCACGAAGGCGAGGTTACGGAAAGGGTTCTCATTAAAAATATGGTTGGAAGGGCAATCGACGACATATTCCCCAAAAGAAACAAGAAAGAATTTGGAGATAAGATACTTCAAGTAAAAGACTGGTCAGCCTATGATCACACGGCGGGAAAGGACATATTAAAAGACGTGAACATATATGCCAGAAGGGGGGAGGTCGTAGGCATAGCGGGCCTGATGGGAGCAGGGAGAACGGAGCTTGCCTACAGCATATTCGGTAATCCCAAGGGATATAAAATCGAAGGAAGCGTCTTGGTGGGGGGAGACAACAAGAGGTTTCACCATCCAAGCGATGCGATCAAAGCTGGTATAGCATATGTTACAGAGGACAGAAAAGGAGAAGGGCTGATACTTATACAGGACGTTAAAAAAAATATATCACTGGCAAATTTAAGGACGCTTGCGGATAAAGGAGTAATTAACGATAACGAAGAAATTAACGTTGCCACCAGATATAAAGATTCTTTGACCATCAAGACACCCAGTATTGAACAGCTTGTTAACAATTTAAGCGGGGGGAATCAACAGAAGGTTTCATTGGGGAAATGGCTTTTTACCCAGCCCAAGATTCTCATTTTAGATGAACCCACAAGAGGAATAGACGTGGGCGCCAAGTTTGAGATCTACACTATCATCAACAAGCTGGTGGAAGAGGGAATGTGCATTATAATGATTTCTTCGGAGCTTCCCGAAATATTGGGCATGAGCGACAGGATTTATGTAATGGCTGAAGGAAGGATTACAGGTGAGCTTCCCGTTGAGAAAGCCAGCCAGGACGAAATAATGGAAATGGCCACAGTCTGAAAGGTCTGAAGATGGGAGGATGAATATGAGCTTTTTTAGTGAACTGAGCAAACTTCTTAAGAAAAATATACGCGACTATGGCATGTTTATAGCATTGTTTATAATCATGTCGGTCTTTTCCCTGTTGACAGACGGCGTGTTCATATCCCCGAGGAACATAAGCAATCTGATTAACGCTACCGGCTATATAGCTGTCTTGGCAGTGGGAATGACATTGGTCATCGTTATCAGACACATCGACCTTTCAGTTGGATTTCTGGCGGGATTTTTGGGAGCTGTAGCTGCCATACTTCTTACAAGCTACGGATTGCCTGTTGTCGCGGTGATCCCGGTGATACTTATGATGGGGGCTGTTGTGGGGTTTTTCAACGGGGTGCTGGTAGCTCGCCTAGGCATACCCGCTTTCGTTGTGTCTCTTGCAGGCATGATGATTTTTAGAGGAGCGCTTTTGCAGGCGACATCAAAGACCGGAACCATTATCGTGCCAAATCCGGCCTTTAATGCCATTGGCAATGGGTTCATACCTGATTTCGAACTGGTAGACGGTCTTCACACTGTTACATTGCTGGTGGGTCTTTTGGGGATACTCTTCTATATTTATAGCGAGATTAAGTCCAGAAGAAAAAAGCAGCATTATGAATTTGAAGTGATACCGGTATCTATATTTTACGCAAAGCTGCTGTTTGTTTCTGCGTTGATCGGATACATAACCTGGACCTTGGCAAGCTATAACGGTCTTTCCTGGACTGTAGTCGTAATGCTAATAGTAACAGGGATATATCATTTTATGACAAAAAACACCGTGCTGGGAAGGCATATATACGCAGTGGGAGGAAACCCCGAAGCTGCTGCGCTTAGCGGCATTGATGTTAAAAAGATTACTTATTTTGTTTTTTCTTCCATGAGCATGCTGGCTGCCTTGTCGGGAATATTATATACATCAAGGCTTCAGTCCGCTACCACGACGGCGGGAACTCTATTTGAGCTTGATGCCATTGCTGCCGCATATGTAGGCGGCGTATCCGCCGCTGGTGGAGTAGGTAAGGTAACGGGATCAATAATAGGTGCATTGGTAATGGCTTCATTGACCAGCGGGATGAATCTGATGGGAGTTGGAATATCTTATCAGTACATGATCAGAGGTGCGATTTTGATCATCGCGGTGGTATTTGATGTGTTGACGAGAAATAAAAAGTAGGCTGTAAGGTCCGGTTCCCATGCCGGACCAATTTTTCGACGGCATCAGCCACTAGCCTAGTACTTTACTTCCTCTAAAAACAATCCATGAGGGGGCACCGTATATCCGGCCTTCTCCCGGGTCTTTGTCTTAAATACTTCTTCTATGGAAGAGACTTTTCTCTTTTTTGTGCCTATTTCTAAAATGGTGCCCATTATTATCCTTATCGTGTTGTATAAAAATCCATCACCTTTGAATACAAATTTGATTCTCGGTCCGTCTTTTTCCATTGTGAGGGAATTGATTGTTCTCACAGTGATTTTCTTGCTTTTTCTTAAGGATGAAAAGCCTAAAAAGTCGTGAGCTCCTTCAAATAGGGGAAGAGCCTTGCGGATAGCCTCTATATCCAGTGCTTCCGGAACGTGCAAGCTGAATTTTCTGTCGAATACGGAATTAACCTGATTGTTGTAAATATAATATACGTAGGTTTTTTCCTTGGCATCGTGTCTGCTGTGGAAGTTTTCTTTTTCAAAGGCAGCTTCCTTAACAGCGATATCCTGGGGCAGGTAAGCATTGAAATAATCCTTGATCTCATTTTCTTTCAAGTCGGTGTCTATGATAAAGTTAGCCACCTGGCCTCTCGCGTGAACGCCTGAATCGGTTCTGCCCGAGCCGATTATCCCGGTTTTGTTTCCGGTCATCTTAAGGATGATGTCCTCCAGCTTTCCCTGGATTGTATCGTTAGAGTCCAGTCTTTGCCAGCCTTTGTAGCGACCTCCGTCGTATTCTAAAACAATTTTTACATTTCTTTTCATTAAATTTACCTTATCTTTCTTAGATTTCTTCTACTCCATTCTAATACAAATGTGATACAATGTAAATTTATAATAGTATCGGAGTAAACCGATAAAAAAAGGAAGAGTAAAATATAATGAATGATTTTTTACCCGTATCCCGGGAAGACATGCAAAAACGTGGCTGGGAACAGCTGGATTTTATAATAGTTTCAGGAGATGCCTATGTGGATCACCCTTCATTTGGAACAGCCGTAATAGGCAGGGTGCTTGAAAGCCGGGGCTTTAAGGTGGGCATCATCCCTCAGCCGGATTGGAAGAATAACGGATCCTACAAAAAACTAGGAAAGCCCAGGCTTGCCTTTCTAGTTACATCGGGGAACATCGATTCGATGGTGAACCACTATACCACGGCTAAAAAGACCAGAAAAGACGACCTTTATTCACCGGGGGGAAAATCCGGTTTCAGGCCTGACCGGGCGACCATGGTGTATTCAAGAAAACTAAAGGAGCTCTATAGCGATGTCCCTATAATATTGGGAGGCATCGAGGCAAGCTTAAGGCGCTTTGCCCATTACGACTACTGGAGCTCAAAAGTCAGAAGATCCATACTCCTGGATGCCAAGGCGGATATCATAGTCTACGGCATGGGAGAAAGGCAGATAATAGAAATTGCAGAGGCTTTGGACAGCGGGCTTCCCATAGGGGAGATAACCTTCATAAAGGGAACGGTCTACAAGACTAAGGACAAACAGAGACCTTACGAACCTTTATGGCTGCCTCATTACGATGAGATAATAGCCTCGAAGAAAAAATATGCACAAAGCTTCATGATTCAGTATAAAAACATGGATTCCATTAACGGAAAGCCCTTGGTAGAGCCATACAACAACTATTGTGTGGTTCAAAATCCCCCGGCAGATTCCATGGATAATATCGAGCTGGATGATGTCTATGCCCTTGCGTATACAAGAAGCTACCACCCCATGTACGAAAAAGCCGGTGGAATACCTGCAATAAAGGAAGTAAAGCATAGCATAATAAGCAACAGGGGGTGTTTTGGCAGCTGCAACTTTTGCGCCCTTACATTCCATCAGGGAAGAAAGGTTCAGTCTAGAAGCCACGCTTCAATCATCAGGGAGACTGAGGAAATCACAAAGGATCCTGAATTTAAAGGCTATATCCACGACGTTGGGGGCCCTACGGCGAACTTCAGGCATAGTGCATGCAAAAAGCAGGAAAAGCACGGTGTATGCCCTGACAAGCAGTGCATGTTTCCCGAGCCTTGCAGCCAGCTGATTGTAGAGCACCGGGATTACCTGGAGCTCTTAAGAAAGATGAGAAACATCCCGGGAATAAAAAAAGTGTTTATAAGGTCAGGATTGCGGTATGATTATCTTATATACGATAAGGATGATACATTCTTTAAGGAGTTATGCGAGCACCACATCAGTGGCCAGCTAAAGATCGCTCCGGAACACGTTTCACCAAAGGTATTGGAAAAGATGGGCAAGCCGGGAAGAAAGGTCTACGACAGATTCGTAAATAAATACCACAAAATCAACAGAGATCTTGGGAAGAATCAATTTTTAGTTCCTTATCTTATGTCGAGCCACCCCGGATCCACTTTGAAGGAAGCTGTGGAGCTTGCGGAATATTTAAGGGATATAGGTTATACCCCGGAACAGGTGCAGGATTTTTATCCAACCCCTGGGACGATGTCTACCTGCATGTTCTATACCGGGATCGATCCGAGAAATATGTCGGAAGTTTACATACCCTCAGATCCTCACGAAAAGGCTATGCAAAGGGCGCTGATACAATATAAAAAGCCCCAAAACTACAGGCTGGTGAAAGAGGCGCTGCTAAAAGCCGGAAGGAACGACTTGATCGGATTTGGAAAAAACTGCCTTATAAAGCCGGAGGGAGACCAACGAGGCGGCAAAAAGGCCTATGGGGATCAGCGCAAAAAAAGGCAACCCGGAAAGAAAAAGACAAATAAAAGAAGATAACAGGAGGGGTGTCCATGAAGAACGTACCCAATGTTTTGACGATCATTAGGATGGTATTGATACCTGTTTTTGTATATGTATTTTTTTCCGATATGGAAAATTCCAGGTACTGGGCATTGGCTGTCTATGCTTTGGCGTCATTTACCGATCTGGTCGACGGCTATATCGCAAGAAAGTTCGATGTAGTGACAGATGTAGGAAAGGTCCTGGATCCGCTGGCAGACAAGCTCATGCTCCTTACTGTCTTGGTATGTCTGTTTTTAGCCGGTGACGTGCCTAGCATTATTTTGGCCATAGTCCTCTTTAAGGAAGGATTCATGATAACCATTGGGCTGATATTGTACCATAAGAAAAACAGGATCGTAGTACCCGCAAACTATTATGGAAAAAGCGCCACAGTCCTTTTTACCGTATCAATAGTGCTGGTGTTTTTATTCCCGGGAAATGCAAATGTAATGTATCTGATGTACATCTCAATTGCACTGAAGTTCATCGCTCTATTTAAGTATTACTTCACTTACCAAGCTGAAAAGAAAAGAAGAGGTTTCTAGAAAGGAAGTGGAAAAATGGGGTTTTACGAAGAAATCGCAAAGCATTACGACGATATATTTCCTGCGGGCAAGGTGCAGGAAGAGCTTTTGCTGCAAATGGCAGGAGAGCCTGAAGCAGATGTGCTTGATATAGCCTGCGGAACCGGAGGATATTCCATATCCCTTGCCATGGCAGGGCACAATGTAACAGCAGTGGATCTGGATGAAAAGATGATAGATGCGCTAAAGGACAAGGTCAAAGACCGGAAACTTAATATAAAAGCTCACAAAATGAATATGATGGACATAGCCGACCTTAAGACATCGTTTGATTTGGCATACTGCATCGGAAACAGTCTGGTCCATCTTGACAGCTTAGAACAAGTGACTCATTTTCTAAAAGAAGCAAAGAAGGTTCTAAAGAAAGGGAAGCTTGTCATACAGATAATAAACTACGACAGGATACTAAAACAGAACATTAAGTCTCTGCCCACTATAGAAAATAAAGAGGCCGGGCTTACATTTGAAAGGTTATATAGATACGATAAAGCAGATAACAAGGTCTACTTCAAGACAATATTAAATGTAGATGAAAAGACCTACGACAACGAGATACCCCTGCTGCCGATTGCTTCAGACGAATTGGAGTCATCTCTTAAAGAGGCGGGTTTTGAAGATGTCCTCATGTACGGAGACTTTAAAAAAAGCCCTTACGACAAGGACGAATCGTACGCCCTTGTGGCAGTGGCCAAGTAAAGTTGCGACTTACTTCACTCTATCAAGCTCGCTGCCCAGCGCATAAAGCTTGGTGGAGTATTTTTCTGCAAATTCCCTGTCATGGGTTATTACTATTACGCCTGTTCCTTTTTTGGCAATTTCCCTTAAGATTTCGCCTACGCTGTCTCTTAGCTTGGAATCTAGAGCTGATGTAGGCTCGTCGAAGCAAAGATACTCCGGATCCATGGCAAGAGCCCTGGCAATCGCCACCCGCTGCTTCTGCCCTCCGGAGAGCTGGAAGGGGTAGCTGCCCTCAAGACCTGTAAGCCCAAGGGATTCCATAAGCTCGAGGGCTTTTTTCCTTGCATCTTCATTGTTCATGCCCTTTGCCTTGATAAGAGGAAAGGTTATGTTTTCCAGTGAACTAAGGTGAGGGAACAAATTGAAGCTTTGAAACACCAGACCCACTGGATGCTCCTTTTCCGATCTTCTCTCCGATATGTCTATAGTACCAGAATCGTAGGTTTCTAATGAGGAAAGACATCTTATAAGAGTGGTTTTTCCCACGCCTGAAGGTCCGGTAATTATGGCTATATCGCCTTTTTCCACTTCGAAGCTTATTTGATCCAAAACCTTCTTGTCTCCAAAGCTTTTGGAAAGCTTGTTTACTCTTAGCATATCCTCACCTACCTGTAATATTCAAATTTAGTTTCAGCTTTTTTAAGGCCGAAGGTAACCGCCGAAACAAGAACCAAATAAATGGCTCCTGCCAAAAAAAGCGGTATCAATGAAGCCTGCTGGTTAGTCAGCGTCCGCGATGCTCTAAGGACATCTCCAAGCCCAAGTATATAGGCTAAAGAGGTATCTTTCACCAAGGTTATCAGTTCGTTTCCTCCGGGAGGAAGAACCCGTTTTACTACCTGAGGGAGTATGATTCCGAAAAATGTCTGTATCTTTGACAGGCCCAGGACGGTGGATGCTTCGTATTGGCCTTGGTCTATGGAGAGAATCCCCCCTCTGAATATTTCGGCAAAATATGCAGCGTAATTAAGGATAAAGGCAATCAAGGCAGCCGATTCCCTGTTGATCACGATTCCTATGATAGGAAGACCAAAGAAAATAAAAATAAGCTGAAGCAAAAGGGGCGTCCCTCTCATCAGCAATATATATAGTTGCATCGCTCTCTGCAAAGGCGTGTATTTTGATAGCCTGAGGATGCACACGAGCATCCCCAGAGGTATAGAGCCAAGCGCAGTTAGAAAAAACAGCCACAGGGTCGTTCTAAGACCCTGTAACATAAGTGGTGCCATGCTCAATAAATAATCCATATATTCACCCGATTACTTTACTATGTTTTCGCCGAACCATTTTTCTGAAATAGCTTCAGCTGATCCGTCTGATTTCATTTCGTCCAAAATATCGTTTAACTTCTCAAGAAGAATCACATCGGATTTTCTTACTCCCACGCCATATTCTTCGTCACCGAAATCTTCTTCAAGGACTTTGTATTTATCTTCGCCCCTTTCAGATATATAGTACCTAGCCAGGATTTCATCAGCGACTACTGCATGAACTCGGCCTGCTTCTAAGTCCATGAAAGCATCGTTGTAGGTATCAAAGAGTATGGGCTCGCCACCGTCGAAGGTTTCTGCCGCGCCTTCTGCTTGAATGGCTGCCAAAGCGCTTGAAGCGTTTTGAGCTGCAACGATTCTTCCTTCAAGATCGGCCTTCATATCGATGTCTGAACCGCTTAAGACTACGATGACCTGTCTGTTGTCAAGATATGGCTTTGTAAAGTTGACCTTTTCTTTTCTTTCATCCGTAATAGTATATCCGTTCCAGATAAGGTCTATGTTTTTTGTATTAAGCTCGGTTTCCTTAAGATTCCAGTCTATTGGCTGAAATTCAGGCTCAAGGCCCATCCTGCCGATAGCCTCTTTGGCAAGGTCTATGTCGAAACCGATTATTTCTCCGCTTCCGTCTTTGAATCCCATGGGAACAAATGTATCGTCGAAACCGACTATTACAGTTCCTCGGTCCTCAAGGTCTGTCCAGGTGTCTTCTGAACTGTCTGTGCTGGTGCATCCAAATAATAATGAAACGGATAAAACCAGCAGCATCACTGCTGTTAATGATTTTTTCATGAGTTTCCCTCCTCCTGTTTTATAAATGCATTTTAATTTTTATACGGTGCAATGTCAAGCTAATAAGCTTCAATTTCAATATATGTCCGCTAAAACTGTATTTATCATTAAAAATAGAGTAGAATATAAGTAGCAAACGCAAGGGAAGGTAATAGATGATAGGACTTATAAAGCATCATAAAATACTAACGGTACTGATAATAGCCCTTTTATTGCTGGCAGTGATGTGGCTGGCTGGTACTGACAGGATGGAAATAGCAGATATGCTCAGCTATGAAGCAGAATCGCCTTTTATGGCTTCCGGCATAATCATACTTTGGTATCCAGCTAAAACCATACTGGTCTTTATACCGATGAAAGGCTTGTTCATTGCCACCGGGCTGATACTGCCTTTCCCCTTGGCGATATTGACCACCTTTATAGGGCTGTCTCTTCATTTAAGTGTCGGTTATCTTTTAGGCAGAAGGTTTGGCAAGGATAGAGTCGAAAAGATGATAGAAGGAAGCAAGAAAGCTCATGATATTATGGAATATGGCGAAAAAAAAGGCATGGTAATATGTGCGGCATCCCGGAACATACCGGGACCTCCGGTTGACATAGTCAACATGTTTTTCGGTGCGGCAGGGGTGCCGTATCCGATTTATATCACAGGAAGCCTGTTGGGGTTTGCCCCCGGGGTATTTCTTTTTACCTTGATGGGCGAGTCCGCAGATGATCCCACCTCCCCGGCATTCATATTGCCGGTTATTGTAGCTTTGGGGATATCATTTGCAGTGGCAAGAGGATATAAAAAATTCAGCAGAAAAAATGAAGAGGAGAAAATATAATGGATATAGGAAAGATACAGGAACTGATGATACTTAGAAAGACAAGCATAGGTGTTTACCTAAATGAATTTGAAGATGCGCTGGATGATGACGTATTGTTGCCTAAAAGCCAAGTGCCGGAAGATGCCCAGCCTGGAGACAAGATAAAAGTCTTTATCTACAGGGACTCAAAAGACAGGCTCATAGCGACTGTCAGGACGCCTAAGATTTTATTTGGCGACATCAAAAAGCTCAGGGTGGTAGAAGCGACAAACATCGGTGCTTTTTTGGACTGGGGCCTTGAGAAGGACCTTCTTCTGCCGTTTAAAGAGCAGATAGGCAAGGTAAGGACAGGAGATGACTGTCTTGTGGCCTTGTACGTGGATAAAAGTGACAGGCTGTGCGCAACGATGAAGGTACACAAGATGCTCACTGACAAAGCTCCATTTAAGGAAAACGACCAGGTCAGCGGAACGGTATATGCACACAACAGAGAAATGGGCGTATTCGTAGCTGTAGAAAACAAGTATCACGGCATGATACCCCTTAACGAGATGTTCGGCATTTTTGATATAGGGGACGTGATAGAAGCAAGGGTGGTAAAGATCAGACCTGATGGAAAGCTGAACCTGAGCATCAGAAAGCAAGCTCACGACGAAATAGACGATGATGCTAAAAAGATAATGAGAAGCCTTGTCAAGCGAAACGGATTTTTGCCATATAACGACAAGAGCCAGGCCAGCGCCATAAAAGCAGAATTCGACATGAGCAAGAGCGCATTTAAAAGAGCCGTGGGAAGGCTGTTGAAGAACAAAAAAATAGAGATAACCGAAAAAGGAATAAAGATGCTGTAAGGCGGAAAGCCTCTATGATTGTTCAACGACTGTTTCCCAACCGCTTCAAGTTGTAAGCTCTAAGATACGAGATATAAGTAAAAACAAAAGGCATTTTGTGACTTTTGTGGTTCAAGGTGTTTATCTTTCACCTAAAAGGAATCCATGCAAACTTATAACTTATTACTTACACCTTACAACTTTTTAATGCCCTACCGCATAAAAGGCTTACCCTAGTCTAACGACTAACGACCAAGAACTAACGACTAATTTTCAAAGAGGTATCTATATGAATTATAAAAGCTATAAAAACTACAGACTTGGAATGCGAAACGTAAAAACGGCAATAGCCGTGCTCATATGCCTCTTGCTTGGAGAGCTTTTAAATATGGGCAGCCCCTTCTATGTTGTCATCGCCGCAATGATATCTATGGAGAGCTCTGTAATGAACTCATTTGATGTGGGCAAAAACAGGGTGATGGGCACGGTTCTTGGAGCCCTTTTAGGTATGGGGTTTGCCTATATCGATCCGGGCAATCTGATCCTTACAAGCATAGGGATAACAATAATAATATACATCTGCAACCTTTTTAAATGGAATAAATCCATCGTCATAGCAGGGGTGGTGTTTTTGTCTATCATGCTTGAAATGGCGGAAGGCAGCATACTGGCAAACAGCTTAAACAGGATAGCAGATACCATTTTGGGGCTGGGAGTCGGGCTTGCGGTAAACTATCTTATATTTCCCTACGATTTTGAAAAGACTATCAAAACACAAGCAGATGCTTTGGTGGAGATAATAAAGCAAGATGTCAACGATGCCTTTTGCACAAATGAGAAGGTCGATTTGGAAAAATTCAGGGAGGCTCTTAACAGCCTATCTGACGAAATAAATGATTATAGAGCTGAATTTGGCATAAAGAAGAAAAACGCAAGAAGCCTGGCAGAAAAGCGTAAGCTGCTGGAAAGATTCGACTCCGTATATACCCATCTGAAGGTGATGGACAAGATATCAAAGCGGCCGGTATTAAGCGATGAAAACCTGCAGCAACTGGAAGATTTGCATTTTGAAGGCGCAGATGCGTATCAACACGAAAGCAAAGCATTTAAAAACGTATATAATTATCATGCAGAAGCTTTGCTTGAAAAGATGAAAGAGCTGGGCATAGACGGATCCTGTGAGAAGTAACCGATTATAACTTGCAGGACTTTTCCCAATCGTTTCATCAACAGGTAAACCGGGTAAATAATAAGTGACGGAAATGTTAGGAACGCCTCTTGTATTTAAAAGGAGGGATAGTGGAAAAATATGAATTATTATTTGGAACTCTGTCTGCTTATAAGCATCATGAAATATGTTGTATCCAAGGTTGCGAAACGCTTTGAATTTTCATACTAAAACGCTTGCTGCGACAAATTTATGATGAGTTGACTCAATTGAAATGGTAAGAGCGTGTGTTTCCGCGGGACGTAGCGGGTCCTGTGGCAATTACATGAGATTTCATGAAAGTTGAGTATCGTTTGTTTGCCCCTGCCCCTGGAGCTATATCAGCTCCGGGGGCTGTTTTGCTGTGATATTCTAAATTTCGTATAGAATATCATGATGTCCAACATCGAGAAGAAGTATAATTTTGCTATCTTCATAGTACCAAATAATTCGAATATCCATATTGACGCTGCACTCAAAGACATTGTCCAGACCTTTGATTTTTTTGCTTCTTTCAGTAAGTAAATTATCATTCAATTGTAGGGTAGGGTCTCCGTGCCCTACCGCGACCCAAGTGGAATCCCCTAACACTTACATCCTGCTGCTGGCAAACCGGCCGTGCTTCCATTTGTTTATTTTATAACTTTAAGTTTTGTGTCTAACAAGGCGTTTTCAGGGTATAAAAATTTAATAACAACAACTGAAAGCGGTGATATCTTGAAATTAAGTGGCGTGTTTGATCTCTATATACAAAGAACCGAGTTTTTCACCAGGTTGTTTATCGAACATATCTACCTTACATCAGTCGCCGTTTTGATAATAACATTTGTAGGCCTCTCTACAGGAATACTTATGACTTCTAATAAAAGGCTGGCGTCGGTGGTGCTTACCCTGACAGGCTTTTTATATACGATTCCATCCATTGCATTGTTCGGGTTTTTGGTAGCTGTTACGGGCATAGGAAACACCAGCGCCATAATAGCGTTGTCCCTGTATGGAGTCTTGCCGATTATCAGAAACACTTACGTGGGCATTACCGAGGTGGATCCTGAGATAATCGAATCCGCGACGGCGATGGGGAGCACGCCTTTGCAGCTCTTGGTGAGCATTCAGCTCCCTTTGGCTTCCCCTGTTATAATAGCAGGATTCAGAACCATGGTGATCATGACCATCGCCCTTGGAGGAATAGCCTCATTTATAGGGGCCGGAGGCTTGGGAGTAGCTATCTGGAGGGGAATAACGACGAACTATCCCGAAATGACAGTGGCAGGGAGCCTCTTGGTAGCCCTGTTTGCAATAATCTCGGATGTAGTGCTGGGATTTATAGAAAAGGGATTTAGCATTAAGGTGTTGGGAAAATAATAGGGGGGTGGCATATTGAAAAAGATTATAGCGATCATAGGAGTGATAGCGCTGACGGCATCCTTGTTTGCAGGATGCTCCACAGAAGAAAAAAAGGTGGTAATAGCAAGCAAGCCCATGACGGAGCAGTACATATTGGTTGAGATGCTCACAGACCTCATCGAACAGGAGACTGACATAACCGTTGAGCAGAAGATGGGCATCGGGGGAGGGACATCTAATATCCATCCGGGGATGGAAAATGGAGAAATCGACATGTACCCGGAATACACCGGTACAGGCTGGCTGTTTGTACTAAAGGAAGACTTGATAAACGATCCTGATGAACTCTACCGGGCAGTAAGTGAAGGATATCAGCAGGAATACAACTTCAAGTGGACTGGGCTTTACGGATTTAACAATACCTTTGCCCTTGCTGTTAAAAGAGACCTGGCGTTGGAGCTTAATCTACAGACATATAGTGACCTGGCCAGGGTAAGCAGCGACCTTGATTTTGGAGCGGAGTACGACTTTTACGAAAGGGAAGACGGATATCCCGGGCTAGTAGAGGCTTACGGATTTGACTTTTCCCGTCAAGTCGAGCTGGATATAGGCCTTAAATACGATGCCATCGGCAGAGATGAAGTCGACGTCATAAACGTATTTTCTACAGACGGTCGGCTCAAGGAATACGATCTAGTCGTTTTAAGAGATGATAAAAACTTCTTTCCCTCCTATTACGCAGCTACCATAATCAGGCAAGAGACCCTTGATGAATACCCGGAGCTTGAAGGGGTTTTGGAAATGCTCACAGGTGCCATAGATGACGAGGAGATGACTTATCTGAACTATTTGGTTGAAATAGAAAAGCAGGATCCTGCACAGGTTGCCAACGACTTCCTTAAAGAAAAAGGGCTGATTGAATGACTATCATCGAATTTGACAAAGTATCCAAATCCTACGAAGAGGGAAAGCATGTAATAAAGGACATATCCTTAAAGATCGACGAAGGGGAGTTTGTCACTTTGGTTGGACCCTCGGGATGCGGGAAGACCACTCTTTTAAAAATGATCAACAAGATGATAGTGTCTACTTCAGGAAGGATAATAATAAGGGGCAAGGATATAACCAACTGGGATACGACAGACCTTAGAAGATCCATAGGATATGTAATCCAGCAGGTTGGGCTTTTCCCCCATATGACCATCGGTGAAAACATAGGTTATGTTTTGAAGATAACAGGAGAAGACAAAGTCAAAAGAAGGTTAAAGTCGCTGGAACTTATCAAGCTGGTGGGACTTGATGAAGGCTACATAGACAAATACCCCAGGCAGCTGTCAGGAGGCCAGAAGCAGCGCATCGGCGTAGCAAGAGCCCTTGCAGGAGACCCGGACATAATACTTATGGACGAGCCTTTTGGAGCAGTAGATGAGATAGCCAGAAAGAAGCTTCAAGACGAGTTTAAGCAGATTCACCAAAAGGTAGGAAAGACTATAGTGTTCGTAACCCACGACATACACGAAGCCTTAAAGCTGGGAACCAGGATTGTTTTGATGAACGGCGGCAGGATAGAACAAAGCGGAACTGACAAGGATCTGGTCTACAGGCCCAGGAGCCCTTTTGTGAAAGATTTTTTCGGCATCAAGGGGTACAAGGCGCTGCTTGATGAAAATGAGCTTCAAAAGGAATACGAAGCGGCTATATTAAAAGCTGAAGGGACAAAATAAATGGAGCATACATGCAGTAATTGTGGACACAGCCTTTGTGCCAAAAGGGTACCCATATTTTCGAAGTTAAATGAGGATGAGATAAAAAAGGTAGTAACCCTTATCAGAAGAAAGCACTATCAAAAAGGTGAGAATCTCTTTTTCGAAGGAGGGGATTTTAAAGGGCTGGTAATCATAAACAAGGGAAAGGCAAAAGCCTATACAAATACGGCTGAAGTAAATGATAATATACTCCACCTGTTTTTTGGGGTAGTCTTCATGTGAGTTATGATCTTTTTTATAAATATATAATCTGTTTTTAAGTTACATG
>CAZOTE010000009.1:0-49789 GCA_964582705.1 uncultured Eubacteriaceae bacterium
GTTTCCAGGGTGCCGGATAGAAATTTAAATAAAACCCCCATCTCAAAAAAACAGACTGCATAATTAATGACTATCCATCCGGGGCTCATTTGTCGACACCAATAATTAGATCATCAAAAAAACAGGCCTTGACTTTATCGAGATTCTTCTTGCTCACGGGTATCCTATACTTGTCCTCAATAGTTATTATGCTGTTTTCAATTTTGGAAATGGCTTTCTTTTTCACAATGAAGCCTTGATGACACTGGATAAATCCGTCATCCAATCTTCCCATTACTTCTTTTAGTGTGGTGTAAAAAAAATGCTCCATTTCCCAGCATACCACCTTAACTTGGTTTCTGTGCTTTTCGATAAATAATATGTCCTCTATAGGAATGTTTACGATACCGCCCTTGAACTCAAGAGTCAGAACCTTCTTATTCTCTATTTCTTTTATCATCTTTTCAAATACAAAATATTCCCTGAAAATCCCCCGTATCTTTTCCTTATCTACCGGCTTGAGCAAATAATGATAAGCTCTTACTTCGAAGGCTTCCAGAGAGTAGCTTCTGTATCCAGTCAGATAGACAATCAGTGTAGTCCTATCAATATTTCTTATAAGCTTGCCCGTTTCAATTCCGTTTAACTCGGGCATGTCTATGTCTAAAAACACCATGTCGTACTTGGCGACTCCGTCTGTCATCTCCCCTATCAACTCTACCGGATTTTCATATGCTTTTACATCTATAGGGTAGTTCTCTTCCTCCCCTACGGTCTTTATGGCCTTATACAGGATATTTATGATATCCCTGCTGTCGTCGCAGATTCCAACCTTCATAGTCCTTCTCACCTTCCTTTATAAATATCTAGAATTTTTACTTGTATAAAATTTATGTTATCACCATATTCGGCAGTTTGTCAATTATTTGAATTCCCACATCTCTTCTTCAAATACTTCATCCATGGGAAATTCATTTCAATTACTTTCATTTTTGTATCTCAGGCAACAGATTTTTCTTTTGATAAGTATTATCATTAAATCATATTATGGCTTCAGAAATTTGAAGCAAAACTAACTTAACGGAGGAATAAAAATGATTAATAAAGATATGACTATTGGAGAAGTATTAAAGGTTGACAGAAATTTGGCTGCAACCCTAATGGAATTTGGAATGGGCTGCGTAGGATGCCCTTCAGCTCAAGCGGAAACTATTGCTGAGGCAGCAAGCGTCCATGGGGTAAATGTGGAAATCTTGGTTAATGAGCTAAACGAAGCAGAGGGTAAATAAAATGAGCTTATTTTTAGGCAAGATACACTATTGGCTTTACAACAAGATAAACTGGTTTGAATCCCTAGAACTCGATATCCTGGCATATGCCACCAAGAAGGGAATGCCTGCAGAAAACTGGTCTGAAGAAATCTACACAGCTTATGGCTATCCCACAGGCAACAGGCCTCTTGAGGAAATAATAGATACCGGCAATATCCACGGATGGCTTCAAGACAAGATCCACAGGGCAGAAGGGCGACATGCGGCATTTATCACAAAAATATTGGACTCCGACCCCTCTTCCATAGCTGAACTAAAGGATGTATTTACAAAGCAAGGCCATAGCGCAGCTTCAAGCCTCGACATCAAGATCGATTCACCTGAAGGCGCATTCAATGCCCTTAACGATTTTCTCCTCGAGGGGATGCCTTGCGACAGGGTAAACGAAGTGCTAGAATCTGACAATAACGAGCTGACCTGGGAAAGCACTCTGTGCCTGCATGAATCACATTGGCAAAATGCCGGAGGAGATGTTGCCAACTTCTACAAATTAAGGGATGAATGGATTGTGGCATTTGTAGAGACTTTAAGTAACGGCTTGACGTTTAAAAGGCTATCGGGCAACACACAATCTATCCGAAGGGAGGCTGCATGACATGGATAGCATACAATTAATGGTGGACGAGCATGTATATATCAAAAGGATGCTCTCAGTTCTAAGAAAGTACAGCTACCGACTTTTAAAAGGAGCGGAAGTTGATTTTGAGGATTTCTACAAGATGATCGACTTTGTCAGAAATTATGCTGACAAGCACCACCACGGAAAAGAAGAGGATCTGCTCTTTAACAGGATGGTGGAAAATCAAGGCCCAGCTGCTGAAAAGCTCGTAAAAAATGGGATGCTGGTGGAGCACGATCTGGGAAGGCTTCATATGCAGGAACTGGAAGAAGCCATTGAAAGAGTAAAGGCAGGAGATGATGAGTCCAAGCTGGACGTTATCGCAAATGCCATATCCTACACCCATCTACTGCACAGACATATCGACAAGGAAGATGTAGTAGTGTACAAGTTTGCACAAAACGGCCTGTCGAAAGAGATAATAGATGAAATAAACGCCCAGTGCGAGACTTTTGAAAACGAGGCCTCTGCACAAGGCGTTCAGGAAAAATATATCAAGCTGCTTGAAGAGCTTGAACAAAAACAAACTAGTTACGGGCGTTGACAGAGTGTCAACGCCTTATTAGCGTCAAATGTGCAAGGTCGTTCCATGCACTCCGTGAGCCGCCTCATGCAAGGCCTCTCCCACTGTCGGGTGGGCGTGAATCGTGGTAATTATCTCGTTAATTGTGGCCTCTAGCCTTATGGCAAGTGCGCCTTCCACTATTAGATCCGTGGCCCTGGGTCCCGCAATATGCAGTCCAAGCACTTCCTCAGTCACAGCGTCGCACACAAATTTCACAATTCCCCCGGTTTCGTTCATGATCATTGCCTTTCCATTTGCATATAGGGGAAATGTTCCCGTCTTTACATCGTAGCCCGAATCCTTTGCCTGCTTTTCAGTCATCCCTACCGAAGCCAGCTCAGGCTTTGTATATACACAGTAAGGTATTGTCCTGAAATCCACCTTGGGCTTTTTGCCCATTATCGCTTCGGCTGCCACAATCCCTTGGGCACTTGCCACATGAGCCAGCATGGCGCCCCCTGTGCAGTCACCTATAGCGTATATGTCTTCTGAACTCGTCTTCATGTTCTTATCTATGAGTACCTTCCCTTTATCACTTTTTATCCCTAATGCCTCAAGTCCTAAATCGTCGGTTACCGGGCTCCTGCCCACAGATAGAAGAACCTTCTGTGCCTCTAATTCCAGGGCGCCGTCCATCCCCGCGGCTGTTATTTTCAACCCATGGGCAGCCCTTTCGATTTTTTCAACCTTTGTATCCGTATATATATCAACTCCATCCCTTATAAGCCCCTCTTTTAGGGGTTTGACTATATCAAAGTCCATGTTTGCAATTATCTCCGGCAGCATTTCCATAATAGTTACTTTACATCCTAGAGCCTTATATATGCTCGCAAACTCGCTACCGATCACGCCTCCCCCGATTATGCACATGCTGCTTGGGATTTCTTTAAGGGACAAGGCTTCATTGCTGGTTATCACTCCCTCCAGATCATGACCGGGTATGGGCACTATGGCAGGAACCGATCCTGTGGCGATGATGGCCTTGTCATATTCTATTTCAAGATTCCTGCCATCCTTATCCTTTACCTCTATAATGTTGTGTCCTACAAATTTTCCTTGCCCATTAACAACAGCGATTCGGTTAGACTTCATAAGTCCTTTTATCCCCGATACCAGCTTGCTTACCGTCTTGTCCTTCCTCTTTTGGAGACTGTCCCAGTCAGCCTTGAAGGATTCTGACACTATCCCCAATTCCTTCCCATCATGCTTTAAAATCTCGAGAAGTTCAGCAGTATGCAACAGCACTTTCGTTGGGATGCAGCCCACGTTAAGGCAGGTCCCCCCCAGCTTTTCCTTTTCTATCAAAGTGACTTCTGCCCCAAGCTGAGCCGCTCTTATTGCGGACACGTAACCTCCCGGTCCGCCTCCTATGATCACTATTTTCATCACAATCCACCCTCCATCAAAGTAGCAATCCCGGTTTCTCAATCACCTCTTTTAGCCTAGCCATAAATGCTGAAGCAACTGCACCGTCTACGGCTCTATGATCTGCGGTAAGGCTTAAATTCATTAGAGGTTTTATTCTTACTTCCTCATTGACTGCTACAGGTGTATCTACGATGGCATTAATGCCTAGTATCGCCACTTCAGGTTGGTTGATTATCGGAGTGAAAGATTCCATGCCATACATCCCCACATTCGTGATGGTAAATGTGCCCCCCTTTATCTCATCCTGATCAAGTTGATTTGTCTTTGCACGAGATGCAAGATCCTTGATTTCCTTTGATATTGTCTTTAAATCCTTCACGTTTGAATATTTAACTACAGGGACTATAAGACCATCCGACAAAGCCACGGCCACCCCCATGTTTACATAGTTTCTAGTTATTATTTCATCACCTTCTATGTAAGCATTCAGGAGGGGGTACTCCAAAAGCACCTTAGAAAGCATCTTGACTAGAAGGTCTGTGTAGGTTACATTGCCTCCCGTTTCTTTAAATTGATTGCGTATCTCAGTAAGATTGGTGGCATCCACCCTTAAATTGTAATTTACCACAGGAGAAATCTGTTGACTTAGAAGCATCCTCTTTGCAATTACCTTTCTCATGGGACTCATCTGCTTTCTAAAATCCCGAGGCGCAGCGAACTTTTCCAGCTCCTGAGCACCTTTTATCCTTATGACGTCTTCCTTCATTATTCTTTCATCTTTCTGAATCCCGGAAAGGTCCACCTCTAATTTATCCGCTATGACAGCCGCCGCAGGAGAAACCTTATTCTCTTTTACTTCTTGCTTCGAATACCCTTCCACATCTTTTTCAGTTACGGACCCCTGTGGTCCGGTTCCTGTAATCATGTTGATATCTATGCCCATGTCTGCTGCAAGCTTTTTCGCCCTTGGAGACGCTTTTACCCTACCATCTGATTTTTGAGGTTTTTCTTTTTCCTCAATATTTTTAACGGGAGCATCAACCTGCTTTTCTTTGGCTATTTGCGCCGGGTCTCCTAAAAGACTTGATATATCCTCATCAGCAGTACCTATTATCGCAACGGGCTTTAAAACATCTACATTCCCCTCTTCAACGAGTATCTTTCTTAAAACCCCTGAGACCGTGGACTCAAATTCGTTGGTGAGCTTATCGGTTTCCACGTCAAATATGACCTCCCCCTGAGCGATTTCATCTCCTTCCTTTTTTCTCCAGTTAGCTATTGTTCCTTCTGTCATCGTAAGACCTAATTTTGGCATCAATATATAATCGGCCATTTGATTTCCTCCCCTTGATTATTTGTCGCACACATTGAAAAAACCATTTTTTTGTGCCGCTTCCAAAGCTTTTTTAACCTGAACCCTAAAAGGTCCTTTTCTGGTCACTCTGAAGAAATAATCTTCTCCCGGTCCAAACTCTATCTCCCTTTCACCATCCAAGGCAATCGTCCCCCTGCATCTTGTAGTGTATCTGTACTCCTCACCAAAGGGCAGTACCTCCGGTTGGTCTATGGGTATGGGCACGACGATTCCTGCTGACATTGGTGCCAGTATGCAGCTGTAATCTGTGTTGACGTTTACCATAGCGCCAAAATCATCTTCACAGCTTACTATCATTTTATTTCCAATCACCGAAGAAAAACCTATGGATGCAGGGTGAGCCCTAGTTACGAAAATCTTTTCTATGGTTTCCACCTGCCAGATGGCTTTTGCCCCTACGAAAACATCCTTTGATATCACCGCATCGATCAGGGCTATATCTATAAGCTTTTCCCGATGGTAAATTTCTATCCGTTTGTCCTTTTGAGTGAATTCCCTTTTGTCAAATCCCCCGGATGCCACCACTGCCGCCGCTATCCCCGCCAGTGTCCCTTCTATCATTTCAGGATAGACATTGTTGGTGCCGGTTGATATGGCAATCAGAGGAGTCTTTACTATTGACTTGGCGGCTGCCCTGTTGGTTCCGTCTCCCCCCAAGGTAATTATGCAGCCTACCTTTTTGGCTTCCATTATCCTTGCGGAATTTATGGTGTCTTCTATACCTTCATTTTCGTATATCTCTATGATTTCGATTGAACACCTGAGTTCACCGGTGGTTTTTAGCTTGTCAGCCACCCTGTAACCCATGTTGTATGGATCCGGCATCATGTATACTTTGTCAACTCCACATTGTTGTGCGCCCAATATTACTCTTTCTACAATGTTTATTTTTTCGTTGTTGTCAATCACAGTGGCATGTGACACAAGCCTTCGGATGTCTCTTCCTGAAGCCGGATTCGCTATTATTCCTATAGAAGTCATGACAAACCTCCTCCTGATGAAATCAAAAACCGACTGATTCAAATAAGTTTTGGAAGCCGCCGAGGCGGCTTCCAAAACCCTAATTGCTGCGTATCTAAAATAGCGACTTGACTGCGTCTACTATTTCCTTCTCTCCCGGAATGACGTAATCTTCGAGAACCGGGCTAAAGGGTATCGGACAATTTAAAGCTCCTACCCTCTTGATCGGAGCATCGCATTCAAAGAAGCATTCTTCTGCTATCATCGCGGCAAGCTCTCCAGTAAAAGCTCCTCTCTTAGCTTCTTCGGATACCAACACGACCTTATGGGTCTTTTCTATAGAGTTGAAAATAGTCTCTTTATCTAATGGATAAAGGGTTCTCAGATCTATGACCTCCACGTCGATATCCTCTTTTGCCAAAGCCTCTGCAGCCTTAAGGGCATCGTATACCTGTTTCCCGTAAGTTATTATCGTTACGTCGCTTCCTTCCTTCTTGATATTAGCCTTGCCAAATGGTATTGCCTTGACGTCGTCTTCCACCTCACCAGTCAAGCCGTATAAAACCTTGTGCTCTATAAACATTACTGGATTATCATCATCTATCGCCGTCATCATAAGACCGATAGCATCCTGAGGACTGGAGGGATATACCACCTTAAGTCCCGGCACGTGTGCCAGCCAGGCTTCAAGAGACTGGGAGTGCTGCGCTGCCGCCCTTACACCTGCTCCTGCTGGGAGACGGACCACCATGGGAAGTGTTATTTTCCCGCCGAACATGTATCTCATCTTAGCCGCCTGATTGACAAGCTGATCCATTCCCACAGTAGCAAAATCTATGAACATAAGTTCTGCTATGGGCCTTAGGCCTGCTGCTGCAGAACCTACAGCTGCTCCAATTATGGCACCTTCCGATATTGGAGTATCTCTTACTCTTTTTTCACCAAATTCGTCGTACATTCCAGCTGTAACTCCGAAACAACCTCCAAAGGGTCCAACATCTTCACCAAAAATAAACACGTCGGGATTTTCCAGCATCTTTATTCGCATGCCTTCCTTGATCCCCTGGGCATATGTCATTTTTCTCATATCTATCTTGCCTCCTCTACGATATCGGTATAAATATCTTCAACAGCGGAACTAACATCCGGATCTTTGCTCTTCAGGGCAAAGCTGGTAGCATCCTCCACCTGGCTTTGAATCTCGTCATTTAGTGCCTTGATTTTTTCATCACTTAATACCTTGTTGTCGATTATATATTTTTCCATCCTAGGTATAGGGTCTTTCTTCTTCCACTGATCCACTTCTTCAGGACTTCTGTATGTGGTAGGATCTCCTTCAAAGTGTCCCCTGTGCCTGTAGGTCTTGCACTCTATTAGAGTAGGCCCCTGTCCCTTTCTAGCTCTCGAAACCGCCTCGCTGACAGCCTCGTATACCGCGAAGACGTCATTTCCGTCAACAGTCACCCCTGGGATATTGTAGGATACTGCCCTCATTGATATGTCGGTTATGTTCTGGTGCTTTTCCTGACTTAAAGATATTCCGTAACCGTTGTTTTCGCAGACAAAAACTACAGGGAGCTTCCATATGCTTGCAAGGTTTAATCCTTCATGGAAAGTGCTCTGATTTGTAGACCCGTCGCCGAAAAAGCATACGCAAACCTGCTCGTTTCCTCTATACTGGGCTGCAATGCCTGCTCCAACTGCGATGTTGTGACCGGCTCCTACGATGCCATTTGCACCTAAAATTCCTTTTGTCGCATCTGCAATGTGCATAGAACCGCCCTTGCCCTTGCAGTATCCGGTTTCTTTTCCAAAGAGCTCAGCCATCATGTACTTAAGGTCTCCCCCTTTGGCTATGATGTGACCGTGTCCCCTATGAGTGCTGGTTATGTAGTCGTCATCATTGAGGTTTGCGCATGCCCCTGTGGCAACCGCTTCCTCACCTATGTACAGGTGAACAAAGCCAGGTATCTTCCCTTCTGCAAACAGGTTCATAGCTCTTGTCTCAAACTTTCTGATCTTAAGCATCTTTTGATACATTTCAACTACCAAGTCGTTTGAAATTTTCAATGTACTTCCTCCCATCAATCATTTATTTTTACCTGGACGCTTGCAACTGCCACTTCAATGGTGTCATCCTTGTCTCCAAAATTGAGAAACATAAAACCAGGACTTTTCAAGCCTCCTTTTACAGCCGTAACTTGCGCCTTTCCAACTGGAAAGCATTCTTCGATCCTCTTTACATCCAACTCTTCCGGTCTATCTACCCCCACAATAGCTTCGATATAAACGTTTTCATTTAGGTCATCCGCTTCAATACCGCAGATTTCATTTAGCCCCACGAGACAGCTTCTGGATATAGCATCCTTTACTGCTCGACTTGCAGCGACATTTACATCCTGTCCGTGAAAATCGATTCCCATGCCGAATTCAATCACAAATCTTTTCATATTCACGTATAATCAAATCATCATTTAGATGGTGATTTAATTAATTCCTTTCTCCCAGATTCTCTGGGTTTCTATTTCCATCTTTGATATATTTATAAAAGCACTGTGGATCTGTATTTCATATTTTACAGCTTTGACTGTTCGGAGGTGACTCACCTCCGAACAAAATAGTTCTTCTCCACTGTGAATTGACCTTACAGTTTTATAATAGTTGCAATTTATGTGCCAATGATATCCAACAAGCTATACGCAACCTCAATCACAGGCACAATGCCTTTAAACCCCAAGGAATAAAAGAATGAGAGGCTGGAATCTATCTTATGCTGCCAACAGCAATCTCATCCGTGAGTCTCATTTTTTCTCAAATTTAGTCTCAAAATGAGAAAAGCAGTCTCAACTCGAGACTGCTTTTCTTTCAAATATTTAATTCATTACTTAAAATTTCAGATCCAAAGGTAATTAAGAGCCAGGTATACGAAGTACATTCCCAGAAGCACGACTCCTTCAGGCTTTGTTATACTGTCTCCCCTTTTTTTTGTAAAAAACCTGAATACAAGAAGTATAATGACCATAGCTGGTATCTGCAGCTTGAAATAGTTTGATGGCACTACAAGCCCTCCAGGAGTGACCGCAGCAGCGCTTCCCACAACGAACAATACGTTAAGTATGTCTGCTCCTACTATGTTTCCAACCGCAAGCTCTCCGTGACCCTTTCTTACCGCATTAACAGCCGTTATGAGCTCAGGAAGGCTAGTGCCAAAGGCTATCAGCGTAGCCGCTATAACGCTTTGTGGAATACCCACCCTTACAGCCGTAATCTCAACAGATGATATCAAAACTTTGGATGATAAGATTACCATGGCTATTGCTGCAAATATCTTCCCTATTAAGAGCAGAACAGAAGCATCTGCCTCTTTCACAATTTCTATCCCATCCTCATCGTCGGGTCCAAGGGCATCAGTTATTTTCGACCACTTAATTGAATAATATATGTATAATCCCAAAAGCACTAAAAATACGATTCCTACAATCCGGCTTACGTTTCCTCCCTCTCCAGGGGATAGGAAAGGCAGGCAGACAACTGCGAGCAATATTCCCGCTCCCAGCTGAATCTTTCCCTGCCTCTCCACGACCAGCTTTTCTATAGGCAGATGTCCCAGCAATGCAGCCAAGCCAATTATAAGACCTGTGTCAGCTATAATTGAACCTATGGCATTTCCTAATGCCAAATCGGCATTTCCCTGCATGGCTGCCAGCACCGACACGCTAGCCTCAGGAAGAGTGGTGCCCAAAGAGATTATCGTGGCTCCGATTATCATCTTAGGCACGCCCCACTTAAAGGAAAGAACCACCGCTTCATCCACTAAAACATCTGCCCCCTTGCTAAGCACCCCAAGAGATACCACTATTATTGCTACCAAAAAGAGCGTGGGTAATGATATTAAATATCCATGTATCAGTTCTTCCATTTCATCCTCCAAGCATACATTTATTTAAATTCTGATTTTAAAAAAGACCCCACAGCCATCACCCCTAAATCTAAAGCGGTGATGGCTGCAGAGTCTTGCATGACCTAAGTCATTATAGCCGGGAAACCTGGGTTTCCGTATTGACGACTGTAATCCCACATATGTGGTTAGCTACTCCCTCTAACTTTTTAATTGTAAATAAAAAACTCATCCTTGTCAATACCACAACGGTAGCAAATCGTTTACACTTGTTATAATTAATTTGATTATTATAATATTTAGTGCTATAATAATTAACATTATTCGAGAGACGTTATTGTAAATCAAGGAGGAATTATAACATGATCGACGAAAAAGTAGCACAGCTAATAGGTGATCTGGAAGAAGAGGATGTCCTTGAAATAATCGAGGATTTTGTCGCAAGCTCTCCTTCCGAAGAAGATTCTAAAAAAGTTCTTGCAGCCTGTCAAAAGGGCATGGCCATAGTAGGGGACAGATTTGAAAAAGGTGAATATTTCGTAGGTGACTTGATATTCGCAGGAGAGCTTTTAACAGAATCCATCGACCTTCTTAAGCCCGTTCTTGGAAGCAGCCGATCTGAAAAAGTTGGAAAGATCGTCCTGGCGACTGTTAGGGGAGACCTTCACGACATCGGAAAGAATATATTCAAGACCATGGCTGAAGCTGCAGGTTTCCAGGTCATAGATTTAGGCATCGATCAGTCTGAGGAAATGATCGTAGAAAAAATCCGAGATGAAAACCCTGATATCTTAGGCATGAGCGGAATTCTTACCCTTTCTTTAAAATCCATGAAAGACACCGTTGAAGCCTTAAAGAGCTCAGGACTTAGAGACTCCGTAAAAATAATCATCGGAGGCAACCCGGTAACCAAGGAAGCCAGTGACGACATAGGCGCAGACGCCTTTACGACAAATGCCGCCGCGGGAGTGAAGATGTGTCTAGATTTTTTACGCTGAAATAAAACCAAGCTCCTGTCAATATAAAGGAAAATATATCTGCAAAAGGGGCTGCGCGAAGTATTCCGTCCAGTCCCCAAAACCTCGGAAAGATCAAAAGAGCAGGAATCAACAGTATTACCTGCCTGGTAAGGGTCAGGAACATAGCAGTCTTGGATTGTCCGATTGCTTGAAAATAACTTGCCGCAATGATTTGAAACCCAATCACCGGCATGAAGAAAAACCATGTCTTAAGAGCTTTTGTTCCAAATTCCAGCAGCACCGGGTCTCTATTGAACATTGCTATGAGCGCTTCAGGGAACGCTCTGGTCAATGAGTAGCTTATGACCACTATCACCGTGGCGATTGCCACCCCCTGCTTTGCAGCGGATTTTACCCTATCCTTTTTCGCCGCTCCGAAGTTGAAGCTTATGATTGGCTGAAGACCCTGTCTGAGACCTATCACGGGAAGAAGCAACAGCATCTGGAGGCTGTTGATTATACCCATTGCTGAGACTGCTATATCTCCACCGTATAAAAAAAGGTTCTTATTTAAAATGGCATTCAAAAGGCTGTTTGCCATCTGAAGGGAAGCTCCAGGAATGCCCAAGGCAGTGATGCGCTTAACTATTTTAAGCTCCGGCATCAGGTTCTCTTTTTTTATTTTCACCTTGCTTTTACCACTGACAAAATATCTTATGACCCATATAAAGGATATGCCCTGGGCCATAACAGTTGCCAGTGCAGCTCCCCTCATGCCCATTTTCAGCCCAAATATGAAGACGGCGTCCAATAGAATGTTCATCCCCGCTCCCATAAACATTGTTATCATCGCTGTTTTAGGCTCTCCGTCAGCCCTTATGAAGTTGTTCATCCCCATGCTTCCCACTTGGAACACGGCTCCGAAAAATATCATCCTCATATACTCCACTGCGTATGGCATCACTGTAGCGCTGGCTCCAAACATAGATAAAATGGGTCTTAACAACATTTGGCCAAATACCATAAATACGATGCCGGATATCAAGAGCATGGAAAATGAATTGCCAAGAGCCTTTTCCGCTTCTCCTCTTTTCCCTTCACCCAGCTTGATGGAAAACAGCGTAGCTCCTCCTAATCCGAATAATATGCCCATGGACATCAATATGATCATAATAGGAAATGCGACAGTAATTCCCGCGAGGCCATCTGCTCCCAAATCTGGGCTATTGCCTATAAAAATCCTGTCTACTACGTTATAAAGGGAATTTACCATCATTCCAACCATGGCAGGCAGAGAATACTCTATTATGAGCTTGTGTATCTTTTCTTCTCCCAAGGGGTTATTTGTCATCAACGCCTCTTACCTCCATCTTTTTTCTTATGTCATGCCTTTCGATTTTTAGAACCATCTCTTCCAGTCCTTTTAGCATAAATTCCACCTTCTCCGGCTCCATGCCCTCGGTAAGCATTTCGCTCCAGCCAAGTATCTTATCCTTAACCTTTGACTCTATCGATTTGGCCTTTTCTGTCAAAAATACTCGATTATACCTTTTATCTCCTTCATCCTTTAGCCTAATGACATACCCCTTTTGTTCCAGGGACTTTATCGCCCTTGCTGTTGCCGACTTGTCTATATACAGATAGGTTGAAAGCTCTTCTTGACTTGCGCCGCTGTGGTGGTACAGATACATCAAAAAAGAATACTCCGCTGATGTTATTTCGAATTCCTTTAAAGCAAAATTTATATATATTTGAGCCTGTCTGTGCAAAATTGACAGATACCTTCCAATCAATCGTTTCATGGAATCCTCCTATAGTTGACTTGTCAACTATTATATCAACCTTTTATAAAGCTGTCAAATTTCTTATTGTTTGATTTTTCCACTTTTATAGAGTAAAATATTATTACACCCCCAAACATATCCGTTCCATTCGGAAGGACGTGAGTTTTTGACAGCCACTTTGCCACTGGTAATTATTAATTGTCTTTACTTTTCATTTTTATTTGTATTTTTAATCGAAAAACAGATCAGTCCTATCAAGGTTCGGTCATCAGCCGTTTTGTACGATCTGTTTGTTTTCTATGCCATTTTTATTTTTCTATTATTTTGGTTTCCTGGGTATTATTCCTATCCGGTGTTTTTTTTATCATCCATACTTATTGTTAAAAAAGAATACGAAGTGTCTGTCTTCACCTCATCGCTGGTGTCCTTTATAGCTGTTTTTGTTATCGGTATTTCTTTTTCTCTAACAGATCTTGTATTTTCATTGCTATCAGATAATGCATTGGTAAGTTTAATGCCGGAATTTGCTTTAATGGGGACAAAGGGATTTCTGACTTTTGCCTTTTCTATATTTTTGCTGGGATTCATGAATCGAATTTTTAGATCCATATATATAGACAGGCAACTGCCCTCAAGGCACGAGGCAGGCTTTAACATTATTATGACCGGAACGATACTAGTCTTTGGCTCGTTGGAACTATTTACCAATTTATTCCCGGAGATACCCGATACTTACAGGGCCTTCAAGGTTTTTTTCTCAGCCTTGCTTCTTATGATCACCCTATCATTTGTCATAATGCTCAGAGACTTCATATACGAAAAGAAAAGCCTGGAGATACTAAAAGCCCAGGTTGAACTTGACCCGATGACAGGCACGATGTCCAAGAATTCAGGCCTGAAATACATGAAAGCTTTGATGAAAAAGGCTATAGAAGAAAATAACTACATAACATTTGGATTTATAGACATGAACAACCTGAAATTCATAAATGACAGATACGGTCACCAGGAAGGGGACAGAAGCATCATCGAGACCGCTTCCATCATAAAAAACAACCTTAGAAGCAGCGATATAATCTGCCGTGTAGGCGGTGACGAATTTGTTATAGCCTTCAACGGATGCCGTCATTCCCAGGCACAAGATATCATGGAAAGGATCGACAACTCTCTCGAATCCATATCTCATGCCCTGCCTTATGAGATATCCATAAGCACAGGGCTTTTTGAAAAAGAGCCTTACAGAAAGATGCTGCTGGAAGAAATCATTAGAATCGTAGATGAGGAAATGTATGTGAAAAAAGCTGAATACAAGAAAAAAAACAAAACCAAGACGAGATGACAGTCTTGGTTTTATGGTATAATCTTATATGGTGCGCCTGAGATGAATCGAACATCCGACACATGGTTTAGGAAACCATTGCTCTATCCCCTGAGCTACAGGCGCAAGGACAACTATTATATTAACATAAAAATATGCAGGTTTGCAAGTTGTAAAAGGAGGTTTTATTTTTGAAAAAATTTTTTATCATAATGCTATCGATAGCGCTGCTGTCCTTCTCCTCATGTTCCTCCGAAAAAATCACGGAGATAAACGGAGTGAAGTTAAGAGGAGAAATCACCATTGACAAGGTAGAGTTTTTGAATATTCCCGAAAACAATTTTGTGCTCCCCGGTGAACTTATAGAAATAAAAGCCAAGATCACATATATCGATTCAGAAGGCACCACAGCATCGAAAACCGTAGACACAATAGAAACAAAAGTCATCACAGGGGAAGACCTAATATCCATCCTGGACGGATCCATAAGAATCAGCGAGGAAGCTTTAAGCGGCCAAAACATCGCTATTGACGCCGGACTTACAGAGGAAGACTTTCAGACTTCTCTGAATCTCACCGTAAGGAAAAACCCTGCAGACTTTATAACTGCAGACGGAGTCATTACAGACTTTAACGACATAGACAGCCTTGTTAACAAGGAAAGAGCTCTTCCCCGGGATTACGTCCCTATCGACCTGGTGAAGCTCACAGTTCCCACAGTGCTTGCAAACCCGGAAATCAATCAGCTGCGAAAAGCAGCTTCCGATGCCCTGGAATATCTTTTTCAAGCCGCAGAAGAAGAAGACTTCAGCTTAAGCGCCAGATCCGGTTACCGGTCCTATGCCACTCAAAATTCACTCTACAGCTCCAATGTTGAAAGAAGAGGCTTGGAGCATGCACAAAAATTTTCTGCCCAACCCGGCCACAGCGAGCACCAGACCGGACTTGCCATAGACATAACCAGCAATTCTGTCAACAACCAACTGACAGAATATTTTGGAGAAACTCCAGAAGGAATTTGGGTATCTGAAAACGCCCACTTATTCGGTTTCATCATAAGGTATCCCTACGGTAAAGACTCAATCACAGGCTATTCCTACGAACCATGGCACCTTAGATATGTAGGTAAAGATCTGGCAGGAAATATATTTGAAAGTGGCTTGACCATGGAGGAATGGTTTGAGTGATTTAAACAAGTATTTTGTTGCAATTATATAATTTCCTATGGTAAGATGTTTACACGATAAAACCTAAATTGTATGTAATTTATAAAATCTATAATCTTTAAAGGAGAGTTGCAATGAATAGCAAGGAATATGTTCAATCAGTTTACAACCAAGTAGAAAAAAGAAATCCAAATGAAACCGAATTCTTAGATGCAGTTAAAGAAGTATTGACATCATTAGAGCCTGTTTTTGATAACCATCCGGAGTACATAGAAGCAGGCCTTCTCGAAAGAGTCACAGAACCTGAAAGAGTCGTTTCATTCAGAGTTCCATGGGTGGACGATCAAGGCAAGGTTCAGGTAAATAGAGGTTTTAGGGTGCAGTTCAACTCAGCAATAGGTCCTTATAAGGGCGGGCTTAGATTCCACCCTTCAGTAAATCAAAGCATCATCAAATTCTTAGGGTTTGAGCAGACTTTTAAAAACTCCTTGACAGGCCTACCCATCGGCGGCGGAAAAGGAGGATCTGATTTTGATCCTAAAGGCAAATCAGACAATGAGGTAATGAGATTTTGCCAGGCATTTATGTCTGAGCTTCAAAAGTATATAGGTTCCGATCTTGATATCCCTGCCGGAGATATCGGCGTTGGTGCCAGAGAAATCGGATACATGTTCGGTTACTACAACAAAATCAAAAACGTACGGGAACAAGGCGTTCTTACGGGCAAAGGCCTTACATACGGTGGAAGCCTTGGAAGAACTCAAGCCACAGGATACGGCTTGGTTTATTTCACAAACGAAATGCTTCAAGATGCAGGTAAAAGCTTCAGGCATCAAAGAGTCGTCGTCTCCGGTTCTGGCAATGTTGCCATTTACGCCATCGAAAAGGTTCAAGAGCTAGGAGGCACAGTAGTAGCATGCTCCGACTCTGACGGATACATAGTAGATGATAACGGAATCCAGTTGGACTTAATCAAGGAAATCAAGCTCGTGAGAAGAGGACGTATCAAGGAATACCTGGAGAAAGTCCCTACCGCCAAATACGTAGAAGGCTTTACAGGAATTTGGAGCGTAAAATGCGATATAGCCTTGCCATGTGCCACACAGGGAGAGCTAGACGTGGAAGCTGCAAAGGTCTTAGTGAAAAACGGAACGTACGCAGTTGCCGAAGGAGCAAACATGCCTTCTTCCCTCGAAGCCATCAAGGTTTTCGTAGATAACGACATTCTCTTTGGGCCAGGCAAAGCCGCCAATGCAGGTGGAGTTGCTTGCTCTGCTCTTGAAATGTCTCAAAACAGCATGAGATATTCATGGACATTTGAAGAAGTTGACGAAAAATTAAAGCAGATCATGGCTGACATCTACACAAACTCAAAGGAAGCTGCTGTAGAATACGGATATGACAACAACTTGGTTGTGGGATCCAACATAGCCGGTTTCCTAAAGGTTGCCGAGTCCATGATGGCACACGGAATAGTTTAAATTTAGAGCTAAAGCTCAAACCGATATGGTTTGAGCTTTTTTCATTTGCAGATCACCTTTTGTGAAATTATATCTGAATATAGCTCCATTTCTGAAACATCCGCAACGTGAATCACATGTTGAAGCCCTAGGGAATTTGGCGCGATCTCACTCAGCAGATTCCTTCTATCCAGCACATATCCCGGATTATAGGACACCTCCGGATATCCGTCAAATACGGCAGCATAGAAAATATCCGATTCCACCATATCCTGGAAGAAGTGACTTCCGTAAGAAAGCTCCGGCATGAATCCACCTATGTTATAGGCGAGCTCGCAAATCGCCTTTACATTACAGATTTCAGCAAAGTTTACCGTCACCCCCAGCGTAGGAGTCGTGGTCCCCCATCTTCCCGGTCCCATTATCATCATGGTCTTGTCCTTGAGTTTGTTGTTTATGATCCCTACTGTTCGGGCAACTGCGTACTTGTCCTCCAGTGAAAGCTCCATGTATCCCTTCGGATCCACCAAAATTATATAATCCAGGGGCAGCCTTATATTGCCTCCCATGAAATTTCCTTTGAATGTGAAGAGGCATTTGCTTGTATCGCTTATCTCCGGCATTTCCACCGGCTCCCCCGGACCCTTCGTCTGCAGCGGACGGCACTGGACCAAGTTTATCTTGTAGCTTTCATCTTCTCTGAAGTTTGCCGTAAACTCTATGTCAACAGGATAATCATACATCGCCTCCAAGGTTGCAAGCATCTTTCTCATCCACAGAGGAAAATCCGTTTCCTTAAGAAGCTTCTCAAATCCCAGTATATAATGACTCTTGCCCTTAAGGCCCAGCTCTTTCATCTTTCTGTTCGTCTTATGATCAGGCTTTGCAAATATATCCGATCGAGTCTTTAAATCAAGGTTTATCACTTCTTCCAACGGCTTTTCCAGAAGGGCGTTTTCTTTTAAATCAAGAACATCTACTTTCCTTTGGGAAAACTTCGCTTCATCTTCGTAGTCCAACAGCGGGGACTGTTCAGGTCTGTCAAGAGACACTATCCTGGGATAATCCCCCATGATCCTATCTACAGCTCTCGTCCCCAGTCCAAATACCAGCCTGAGCATCCCTGCATGCCTGTCTATGCTTTGATCCCAAACATAAAGATTGGAGGAATTGCCCACTCCTGCAAGATGAGGAAAGAAATAATCTCCGTGATAATCTCCAGAAACACGTTGAACCAGTATAGCCATTTGCTCGTCCTTATTAAACAATCCCCTTTTAAGCCTGTAGGCCAATGCCTCTTCCTTCATGGTGCTTGCGTAGATTTTCTTAACAGCTTCCTCAAATGCCCTATACCGTTCTTCTGGGGTTCCTTGATTGGCGCAAAAAACGCTTTCGTACTTCCCCGCAAAGGCATTCCCGAAGTCGTCTTCCAAAAGAGAACTGGACCTGACTATTATCGGAGACTGTCCGAAATATTCCAACATCTGCTGGAACTGCTCCTTGATTACCTCCGGAAACTTTCCCTCAAGCATCCTCCCCTTAAGTTCCCTGGCATACTTGAAATATCCGCTTTCCGTCTTTTGCTTTCTTCTCAGCTTCCACCAACCGTTTTGCACTATGTATGTATAGAAGATATCTGATCCTAGGTAGAATGAATCGTGCTGCTCCAGTATGTCTTCAAACTTTACCTCTTCATCTTCTTCAAGTATCTTTCTAGCCAGGAGCATCCCAACGGATTTCCCTCCGATAAAACCCGTGCCTATCTGCCTGAGCTGAATATTGAGAAGATCCTTTAATGTCAGATACTCATTTACCATGTCGTTTATCCGCCTGCTCCTGCCTATCATGATGTTTATTATCATGTCCTTCATCTTCTGTTGTTCGGACTCATCCATGAACAAGGCTTCTCTTGCAGAATCGAATAGGTTTATCCAGTTGTCTTTTCTTTCAGCCTGGATGCTCGTATATGAAAATATTTCAGCGAGCTCCGCACTTGCCGTCACGGGCGTGAATTCGGTTTTTGTAGACTTGTGGGGAATAAACATCGTAGAGGAATACCTCTCCCAAACCTTCAAGGGATGTACGTAGTATTGGTTTTTTATATGGTATAAATCGAACAAAACCTGTGTAGTCTCCCTGATTCGTGCTATCGTAGAGTAAGTGTGCTTATTTCTGAGCAAGGCAAAATAAGCCACTGTGTCAAGTTCAAACAAATATGGACAGGCAATCCTAAAAAAGTTTCCGATCATCAGATCCGAATGCCAGTAGGCCAAAAGCTCGCTTAAGCAGTCGAATACGTAAAAAACCTCTTTTCCCTCATCTGTTATGATATCGTACACATTCGTACTGAAAGATTCAAATCCCTGGTCAGGATCAAGTTCATAATATCCTATGCCCTTAAGATCGTCTATCAAGGGGTCGTGGGGGGCAAAGTGTATATAGACAATCTTTCTTCCATCTTTTCTTGCTCTTTTTACAAATGGAGCTACATAGCCCTTGTAATCATCTACAGAATCTACCTGCCATACTACGTTGTCTCCAAGCCTAAGCATGTCTATGGCGTTGTCGAAGCCGGTTATTCCCGTGCTGGCTCTATTATAAATCTTGCTCATTTTATCGACACCCCTTTTTTGCGGATTTCCGTTGATAAGTTTCTGCTTTTGTTTATATATTCCCTGATTATCCACAAACTATCCTTTTCATGGCTTTTTTGTGGATAATTCAAGATAACGGCCTGGAATCCAGACCGTTATGTTTTATATCTTTTGTAAAGCTTGATCCAAATCACCGATAAGATCCTCTGCGCTTTCGATGCCGATTGATACCCTTATCATATCTGGTCTAACTCCGGCTTTTAATTGTTCTTCTTCAGAAAGCTGGGCATGAGTAGTACTTGCAGGGTGTATCACCAGGGATTTTGCATCTGCCACATTGGCCAGCATGGAGAATATATCCAAGGAATTGATGAACTTTTTGCCTTCCTCGGCACCTCCCTTCAGACCAAATGTAAATATGGAGCCTACTCCTTTTGGAAAATACTTTTTGCAAAGCTGATGGTACTTGTTGTCCTCAAGCTCCGGGTAATTCACCCAGGACACCTTGGGATGACCTTTTAAGAACTTCACGATTTTTCTGGTGTTCTCCACGTGCCTTTCCACCCTCAGCGAAAGCGTTTCAAGCCCTTGCAGCAGCAAAAATGAGTTGAAGGGGCTAATGGCCGCTCCGGTGTCTCTTAAAAGCTGGACCCTGCATTTTACGATATAGGCTGCAGAACCGAAGGCTTCAGTGTAGCTTACTCCATTATAGCTTGGATCCGGATCTGTAACTTCACCGAACTTGCCGTTTTGTGTCCAGTCAAAATTTCCCGAATCTACTATGACGCCCCCTATCGATGTACCGTGGCCTCCAATGAATTTTGTAGCCGAATGGACTACTACATCCGCTCCAAAGTCAATTGGTCTTATAAGGTAAGGGGTGCCAAAGGTGTTGTCCACGATCAATGGGATCCCATAGTGGTGGGCGGTTTTAGCAACAGCCTCAATATCTATAAGGTTGATTCCGGGATTGCCTATGGTCTCTATGTACAAAGCCTTCGTGTTCTCATCTATCCCATCAGCGAAGTTTTTTACATGATCTGGATCTACGAATTTTACTCCAATGCCCATTTTAGGCAGAGTGTTGGCAAACAGATTGTAGGTTCCCCCATAGAGAGTGCTTGCGGAGACTATGTTATCTCCTGCTTTTGCAATGTTGAGTATCGCATATGTTATGGCAGCTGATCCCGAAGCTACAGCCAAAGCTGCTACTCCTCCTTCTAAAGCTGCAAGTCTTTTTTCAAATACATCCGTGGTAGGATTCATAATCCTGGTGTAGATGTTTCCTGCCGCCTTAAGGGCAAAAAGCTCCGCAGCATGGTCCGCATCGTCAAAGACATATGATGTAGTCTGATAAATAGGCACCGCTCTAGACCCAGTTGCCGGGTCTGGTTCCTGTCCCGCATGTACCTGTAATGTTTCAAAACTATATTTATTTTCCTGCATTTTTCATCACTCTCCCGATTTCATTATAATTTGTCCAGATCGTAAGGGGTTTCTTGGTATACATAGTAGTTCAGCCAGTTGCAAAAAAGAAGGTTGGCATGTCCTCTCCATCGGACAATCGGCTTTTGGGAAGGATCGTCCTTGGGATAGTAGTTTTTGGGGACTTCTATGTCAAGTCCTAGGCTTTTATCCCTATCATATTCGTTTTTCAGCGTGTCCCAATCGTACTCAGAATGACCCGTTACGAATACCTGCTTGTTGTCCCTGCTTCTGACCATGTATACTCCCGCTTCCTTAGATTCAGAAAGCAGCTCAAGCTCATCCACCTTTTCTATTTCTTCCCTTCGCACCTCAGTGTACCTGGAGTGGGGCGCGTAGTACTCGTCGTCAAATCCCCTAACCAACATCGTTGTATTGTTCTTAAGGTAGTGAGGAAATATTCCAAACATTTTTTTATCAAGGGGATACTTTTTAACACCGTAATGGTAGTAAAGCCCTGCCTGGGCTCCCCAACAAATATGAAGAGTCGAGAACACATGGGTTTTGCTCCACTCCATGATACTCGTCAACTCCTGCCAGTAGTCTACCTCTTCGAACTCCAGCTTTTCAACGGGAGCTCCTGTTATTATCATACCGTCATATTTTTTGTCTTTGACCTCGTCAAAGGATTTATAGAAATTTTCCATGTGATCCTTGGAGATATTCTTGGAAACGTATGTGCTGGTATTCAGCAGGTCTACTTCTACCTGGAGGGGCGTATTCCCCAACAGGCGCATCAGCTGAGTCTCTGTGACTATTTTGGTAGGCATAAGGTTTAATATGATTATCTTAAGCGGTCTTATATCCTGGTGGGCAGCTCTTTCCTCGCCCATAACGAAAATATTCTCACTCGCCAAGATATCAATCGCCGGTAAATTATCAGGTATTTTAATTGGCATGCACGTTCACTCCTCGTATGTAAATAATAATCATATCGAAAAAATAAGATATATAATAGATATTATAACATCTAATCCATCATTCCGCCAAGATAATGCTGTGATCTACAAGCGCCATTTCCTTAATATGCCCCTTGACCGTTTTTCTTTCGCCAAAAATATTTTCAAGATATACATCCTTTTCACCGGGGACGATTTTATCGACTGATTCCATTATCAGGCTTCTCTCTCCGTTGGCATCAAGGATATAAACATTTGATTCACACATTTTTCATTCCTCCCGTAAGCTCTTTTATTATATCGATACAGTAATCTATGTAATGAGGCAGTGGCTCGCTGATTACCCCCGCTATGTACACGTTGCACTTATTTAGGGGCACGAATACCTTTTTTGCCTCGCTTCTGGCAATCGCTCCAGCCATTTTGTCTGTTAGCTCCCCCGTCATTGAATCCGGGACCATCAGAGCTATGCTGCCGATTATTATGTCTGCCTTTTTTGCATTTACCACAATGGCATTTTCTCCCGTTCCGCCTTCATTTGCTCCGGATTTAAGCATCGCAGCAGTAGCCAGCCCATTTGTTCCCAAAGCGACTATATGAACCTTTTGCTCAAATTCCTGCCTGAGCTTTTCAATAACCAAACGGCCTATCCCGCCGCCCTGTCCGTCAACAACCGCAATCTTCATTTCGCACCACCAGATCTATTTTTTCTATGTAGAGGATCAAAGCCTTGAATACTATCGCCAACAAGCATCGAGCTGTCTTTTTATCCTGATTCCTCTATTATCGAATATTGTACCACAAACTCTTCTGATTTTGCCATACGCCGACTTCTTTTCTCTCTATTAGCCATCTCTTGAGTTTTAAACAGGATAATCTGGGTAAAGTTAATCTTAACTATCCAACAAGGAGGCAACCAACATATGAAACAAGCCAAGATTTACACCTGGGGCTACTGTCCCTATTGCCGGAAAGCAATATCCCTTTTGAAGAAAAAGGATATAAGCTTTGTAGAAATCGGCATAGACGGAGACAGGGAAAAATTTGAAGAACTATCACAACTCACAGGGCAGAGAACTGTCCCCTTTGTATTCATTGACGATGAATTTATTGGAGGATATAGCCAACTGGAGTCAAAGCTAAAATGATTTTTTATTGTTTGCGCTTAACTTATCGGGGTATAATCAAATGAGTAAGGTCAAGACCTAATCAATACAACAGGAGGATTCAACTAATGAAAGAATTAAAGGGAACACAAACAGAAAAAAACTTATGGACCGCATTTGCTGGTGAGTCTCAAGCCCGAAACAAGTACGACTACTTTGCAAGCGTTGCAAAAAAAGAAGGCTATGAGCAAATCAAGTTCATTTTCGAAGAAACATCCAGGAATGAAAAAGAACATGCGAAGCTTTGGTTCAAATACCTTAACGGCATAGGGACTACCGAAGAAAACCTGCTTTCTGCTGCTGAGGGTGAAAACTACGAGTGGACTGAGATGTATGCAGAATTTGCACAAACAGCTAGAGAGGAAGGCTTTCCGGATCTGGCAGCCAGATTTGAAGGCGTGGCAAAGGTTGAGAAGCTTCACGAGGAGAGATACAAAAAACTATTGGAAAACGTAAAGAACAAGGCTGTCTTCGAAAAGACTTCCGAGCAGGTTTGGGTCTGCAGAAACTGCGGACACGTCCATGCAGGAGCAAAAGCGCCCCAGATATGTCCTGTTTGCGACCACCCGCAAGCTCACTTCGAACTTAGAAGCACAAACTACTAAAATAAAAGCGACCAATCAGGTCGCTTTTATTATTCTTCCCATGTTATTTCTATTTCATCACCGTCTTTAAGCTGGTCGGTATATGAAGCCTTCTTTCCATTTAACATCAGCTGTACGTTCTTCTTTCCTGTGCGTATGTCAAAATCAAGATGATTGAAGATGTTGATGAAAATAAATTCTTTTTTGCCTTGCAAGGATAAACCCTTGCCGTTTACGCTAACTTTGATCCCATTATGTTCATTCATGGAATTTTTCTTTTCCCCATGACCCAACATCAAGTCTATCTTGTCCCCATCAGAAATCTTAATGACTGGTGACGACAGGTTCCCATTTAGATAGTAGATGAAATCCTGTCCTTCGATACCAAGGTGGTCTGCCAGCTGCTGTAGCGTCTCAACATGATAAGCCTCTACCACATCCCCATTTTCCACGACGTAATTTTCATCCACAGTTTTACCGTTTACCTTTAAATGCCCTCCGACTCTTATCTGCTTTCCCCCAAAACAAAGGGTCTTCACATCATAATCCTTGATAACATCTTTGAGCAATACTTTCGCATTATCTCCCCAACGACCGGGCTTTAAGATTATATCGTCTCCGTTGTTGATTTCCGTCTTGAGATTCCCAGGTTTCCCATTTACAATAATCTCTGCCGGTTCACCCATGGTTCCTCTTGCAATTACCCTTTCGCCATTTAAGGTATAGACAATATCCCTTCCATTTTTGACTATGAAGTGCTCCGAAGAAAATTCTGCCTTTATTGCCGCATCCATTATATGCTGCTGCCTTGTATTTAGAAGTCTCTCAGGCTTTCCATTTACCGTTATGTGAATGAAGTTGTTTTTTTGTTCCATTAAAGCTGTCATGCATATGCCGACGGGGGTTACATATTCAGGACCGGTTATTGATGGGTCCAACATTTCGATATCTTCACCTACCGAGCTAAGATCCTTTAGAATAACCCTGTTTTCAGCCATCCCCAGTTTTTTTGAAAGCCTCTTTGAGATATGATCCAGCTTGCTGCCTCCACCCACGCAAAATACAGCCTTGGGCGCTTTCCGTGAATTTAGCTCTAGGATCTTTTCAGAAATAAGATCAGTAATCTTTTCTAATAGCGGCTCCAGCACCGCATTGACCTGGTGCTTTTCAATCTTATACTCGGTACCCAAAATATCCTTAATGGTTATTTCCTCCAAAGGATCCATCTGTTTTATCTCTTCACCGGTTTTGAAGTCCACCAGATATTCCTCAATAAGCCGTTCGGTAAATTCATCCCCCGCAATAGGCAGCATTCCATATGATGCCACCGTTCCCTCTTTTGTAATGGCGATATCCGAAGTTCCCGCTCCTATATCCACAAGGGCCAGATTGAGGAGCCTCAAATCCTTGGGTATAGCCACGTTCATGGCTGAAATAGGTTCCAGGGTAAGGCTTGCCACCTTCAACCCGGCATTTTCAACAGCTCGGTATAAGCTATCTACGACCTGTTTAGGAAGGAAGGTGGAAAGTATTAGTCCTTCTACATGCTTTCCCTTGTGTCCCACCAGGTTTTCAATTTCATATCCGTCAATTCTATATCTTATGGGGGTATAGGCTACGCAAAAGAAATCCACCGAGGACTTGTCCTGGTCGTAAAGCATTTGCTTGCCACTTTCTACCCCCTGCATCTCAAGAGCCATCACATGGCTTTTTTGAACCCTTTTTTCTTCTAAGAAATCTATGGATGCCTCGGAATAAACAGTTCTTAAAACCCTTCCCGCTGCCGCAATGGATACTTCACTTAAAGTCAGATTAGCCTTTTTTTCAAGATCAGCCTTGATGGTCTTAATTACATCGGTTACCTTTTGTATATCGTGTATCTGACCGTCCATCATTGCCCTGGTCTTATGCTGGGATGTTGAAGATGCCACGATCTTTAGCTTGTCATCCTCTTCATATCCTATAATCCCCACTACGTTTCGGGTTCCTATGTCCAAAGCAAAAATGAAATCATTCCCATTCAACGATTCAATCATTCTATCTACTCCCTGCATATTGTACTTAGTCGTCCTTTAGATCAATTTCCATGTAATTGGCTTTCATCCTGGACAAAAGGCCTTTTAATACTTCCTTTTCCTCATCCTCAAATCCCTTGAAGGCCTCCCGCCCCATCCGTCTCATTATTTTTTTTGCTTCTTCCACTGTTTTCCTGCCGTTTTCAGTAAGAGACACCCTGGTGACCCTCTTGTCGTTTTCATCCTGAACTTTTGTTACCATATCATTGTTTTCCATGCACCTTATCATGGTTGTCATGGTGGAAGCCTTTACGTTGATCCTTTCAGCCAATTCCTTTTGGCTTAGACCTTTCTCCTTGTCAAGTATGAACAAAAGGGGAGGCTGCCCCGGGTATATGTTTATTTCTTCAAGAAGTACGTGAAGTCTTTTATAGTGATATCTGAGCAATTGACTAAATTCCATATAAGCGGAATGAGTCTTTTCATCTACATCATTTTCATACATTTTTATTCTCCTACACTTGGTGCCTATCGGCATTTTTAATAGTATATCATAGATTTTCAATTCATTTATTTTAAATGTTTTTATAAGAATTCTATGTTATCATTATATTGCAGGCTGATATCCAGCTGCAACTAACAATAAATATATCATAAATTCGAGAGGTGATGTACATGCCGGGTAAAAAATCAAGGTATTTTCTGATAGGTTTTATAGCAATTGCCGCCATCGCTTTGGCTAGCTCCTATATTGCATACAGCTCCATGTTAAGTCCCGTATCCAGCGGGGATGAATCCATCATATTTGAAGTCCGCCAGGGAAGCAGCATCACATCCGCTGCAGACAAACTTCAAGATGAAGGTCTCGTAAGAAACGCTTTGGCTTTTAGAATCCATACCAGGCTGGAAAACTATACGAATCTTCAAGCAGGCTACTACGAACTTTCTCCGAGCATGAGCTCCGAAGAAATAGCCAAGAAGATATTCTCCGGAGATGCAGTCTTTCCCGATGCAGTTACTGTGACTTTCCCTGAAGGTAAAACTATCGATGAGATGGCAAAAATCCTAGCCGACGCAACTGAAGGAAGTCCGGACGAAATACTAGGTGTCTGGGAAAGTGAAGATTTTCTTGATTGGGCTATTGAAAATTACTGGTTCGTGACGGATGCTGTGAAAAACCCTGATCTGAAATACGCCTTAAACGGATACTTTTTCCCCAGCACGTATCAGTTTAAAAACAAAGACGTGACTGGCAGTGAAGCAGGAAAGGTGATGCTAGATCAAATGGAGAAGGTCTTGTCAAAATATAGAGAGGATATGAAAAACAGTCCTCTCACTCCTCATCAGGTGCTGACCATGGCTTCCATAGTTGAATACGAGGCCATATTTGACGAAGACAGGCCTATAGTGTCTGGGGTTTTCTACAACAGGCTGGAAATTGACATGCGCCTACAAAGCTGTGCCACATTACAGATGGCCCTAGGCGTGCACAAGCAGATTTATTCCGCAGCAGATATGAGGGTCGATTCCCCTTACAATACTTATTTGGTGAACGGTCTTCCCATAGGTCCGGGAAATTCTCCTGGAGAACCCTCTATAGCTGCAGCGCTAAATCCCCAGGAGCACGACTATTATTACTTCCTGTCGGACATCTACGGGGACAACAAGACATACTACTCCTCCACCTATGAGGAGCACAGGCGACTTCAAAACGAGATATTGAGATAAAAAAAGAGCCTTCCTTTTCATTTAAATGATTAGGAAGGCTTTGAATTTCCATGGGTCTATGCCAGCTCAATGACTACTGGCGTGGCATTTGCTATGTTGTCGCTTACGGGACATCTCTTTTCTATTTCTTCAAGCCATTTCTTGAGTGTTTCCTCGCCTGCATCTGTATCTGGCTTTACGCTAACCCTTACTTCCTTATATCCTGTTCTCTCAGCATCTGATTTACCCATGAATTTCATTGGGTTTAGGTCTCCTTCTATCATGAATTCAACTCCTCTGAGATCAAATCCCATTTCTCCCGCCACCATGTGACTTACCACATTCAAGCATCCGGCCAAAGCGGCTACAAGATATTCTACAGGATTGGCTCCTTCATTCGTTCCTCTCAGATTTTTGGGCTCGTCGATTACCATGGTAAATCCTCTTGTCTCCACCACCGTCTTCGTGGGATTTTCGCTTCTTGCCACAACTCCAAATTTAAGATCTGCCATCTTTTATCCTCCTCTTTTTTGTAATTGATATTTTGACGTCAATTAATATAGTGCACTAACACTTAGTATAGCAAGTTTTTAGAAAGATATCAATACTCATCGGCTCTTTTTATCATTAATTCCAACACTTTCATGAAGGTCTTCATGTCTTCATCGCTCACGTCCTGAGATATGTAATCGCTGTATTCTTCTCCGTGGTGAAAACTCTCCACTCTGAGGTCTCTTCCTTTTTCAGTAAGGGTCAATGACACCTTGCGTCTGTTGTCAGGGTCATTTTTTCTTTTTATCAAGCCTTCCTTCTCCATCCTGTCGATTAAGCGGGTGGTTGACGACTCCCTTATCCTCATTAGATCCGAAAGCTGCTTTTGGCTCATCTCTTCGTCTCTGCCTATGTAATAAAGGGCTGTCCACTGGACCCTTGAGATGCCATAGGCCTTTAATTTTTTGTCAAACCCTTCCGCCAGATTCTTGCTTGCATTTGTCGCTATATAAGATACACAGTTCTCCAGCTCAAACATCGTATTTCTCCTTTGATTTTTTGTCACTCTGCCATCTCCTTCAAGCCGTCCAAGTCTACGATCCTTATTTGATTTTTCTTATAATCGATTATCCCTTCCTCTTTTAGCTTTCCCATCTCTCGAGACATAGAGGGTCTTGACACATTTAAAAAATCTGCCAATTCGTTTCTATTCATGGATAAATCCAGAACCTGACTCTTTGACTTTTTATATTCCTCCAGAAAAAAATTACTCAGCTTTCCTCTCATGCTCTTTATTGAAAGGTACTCGACTTTTTTGTTTAGCATAAGCGCCCTGTTGCTGACGATCTTAAGCATGTTTTGTATCAAGCTTTTATGCCATGTGCACATTTTAGGACAGTCACCTACGATAGCACTTTTTTCCATAAACATTATAGTTGCATTTTTAGTCGTCTGAACGGTAGCAGGCCATTTTGAAAAATTTGAAAATGCTATCATCTCTCCAAACATGTCTCCCGGATCCAACAGGGACATCATCACCTTGTTGCCAGATGCATTTTCCTTGATAACAGTCACTTGTCCTTCGAGGACTACTCCTATTGATGTGAATTCATCCCCTGCAAATGCTATGAATTCATTCTTTTCGTAGGTTTTAACCTTGGGCTGGAGACATCCTAAGAGCTGATCTATGCTGTAATCGTCGATATCATCAAAAAGAGGATTTTTCTCAAGAATTTTATAATATTTTTTCAACATTTTTTCACCTTCATTGTTTTTGTATCCTGGGATACGGACCATTTTGTTTTATTATAATACAATATAGCATGTAAAGCAACATAACTCATACAGACAATAATGTGTCTGCTAAAATAAATAAAACTTAAAACAAGGAGAATTTTAAATGAAAAGAACTGTAATAAAAATAGACGAAGAAAAATGCGTTGGTTGCGGACTTTGCGTATCTGCATGCCATCAAGAGGCTCTCCAGATAATAGACGGTAAAGCGAGATTGATTTCAGACACTTACTGCGATGGACTAGGTAAATGCATGCCTAAATGCCCAACAGGAGCTATGACATTAGAGGAAAGGGAAGCTAAGGCTTTTGGAGAGACTTCCCAAATCAAACCCACTCCTCCTAAGGTTTCTTCAGGCGGCTGCCCTGGTTCAAGAATCCAATCATTTGACGCTGCTGATAATATGCCAAAGACAGAGAACCCGACACACTCTCAAAGACCTGTTTCACAGCTTAGACAGTGGCCTGTCCAGATTCAACTGGTTCCACCAAACGCGCCTTATCTTGAAGGTTCGCACCTATTGATAGCTGCAGATTGCACGGCTTTTGCATATGCCAACATCCACGAAGATTACATGAAAAACAAAGTCACCATCATCGGATGTCCGAAACTGGATAGCGCAGATTATTCTGAAAGGCTCACGGAGATCTTCAAGCACAACGATATCAAAAGCGTCACCGTTTTGAGAATGTCAGTTCCATGCTGCGGAGGAATAACTCACGCCACCGTTACAGCAATGAAAAATGCCGATGTGATGGTTCCATGGCAGGTAGTCACAGTAGGCACTGACGGAAAAATTATCGAATCATAAAACCAGAATACTAATAAATGGAGGTACCGATATGTTAGAAAAACTCTACTCATATGCACTCGTTGCAGAGAAGACTATCGAAAAAATCGTTGATGACGAAAACGTAAATGTAAACCACATGGTATTGCCAAAAGGTGACGCCCTTCCTGAGCACTACTCAAATTCCAATGTTTACATGATAGTAGCGCAGGGAACTATAACCCTGCAGCTCAATGAACAAGACAACCATTCTTATGAAAAGGGAAGCATAATCAATATCCCCTACAACACAAAAATGAACGTATTCAACGATAACAGCGATTTGGCTGAAATCTTTGTGGTAAAAGCACCGGCACCGGCGGCGTTTAAGTAACGAATTATCAATAAAGAGGCAGCTTCCTGTTTTATGGAAGCTGCCTCTTTATCTTTAGAAGAACATTCTCTTTTTATCCCTTTGTCTTTTAATCGATCCATAAGCCATTACCGCCAAAGTGAGTACGGCCGCTGCGTAGCAAGCGATTATAACCTTGGGGTATGCTCCTTCGAATACGTCAACATGCTTTGAATATATCCCAAAAACAGTCCACAGAAAAACCGAACCAAATGCCATGTCCCTCTTTGTTGCGACGACTATGGACACTATCAAGGCGGCCACAAATATCATAACAACTGTCCAAAACTCTTCTGGGAAGCCAAAGCCGTCCCAACCAATTTTGACCAAGAGGGCTGTCACATTTGCCACTGTAGCTACAGTGACCCACCCTGCGTAGATTGAAAATGGCCATTTTACAAATATCAACTCAGTAAGATCTCTGTTCATATCTTCTTGAACAAGTACGTATATCCTTAAAAGCACTGCTAGGAGAAGGACCATAACCACCACGGTCAATTCGATCATTAGGTAATGCCACAGTACTATCCATGCTGAATTTAAAATGCAGGATATGAAAAACAACAGCCCTATCCTTTCAAGCGATTCTTTGTATCGGTTTTTTCCGATCAGATTAAAATTATAAATTACGAAGAGGATCAGTCCTGCATATATAATCCCCCAAATTGAAAATGTAAATCCGGCTGGTGCAAACAGATTCGGAAAAGAGTCGGACACCTCTCCGGTACCGATTCCGTTTATCGGCAAGATATTGGCCAGAGCATTAACTGACAGGACCAAAATCAGCCCCAGCAGATTTGCGCCTTTCAACCAACCCGGTATATTTCTTTCATTGAACATCATTTCACATCCTTGGCTTTAAAAGCAATGGTTTTGACAGGGTACATAAGACCGTACACCAGAATCGACAACATAATTATGGTCGCTCCGGAAGGGATATTGTACAGATACGATATCCACATCCCTCCTATGCTGGTCCCACATCCTATCAGAGTAGAGTATATCATAATCTGGCCTAAATTTTTAGCAAAAATTTTAGCCGTCGCAGGCGGAATAGTTAAAAGAGCTATAGCAAGGACTATTCCCACCACCTTAATCAAGATTACTATACTTAGGGATATAAAACCGTATAGAAGATACTCCAGGACAGCAGTGTTCACCCCGAGTATCTTCAAGTATTCATCATCAAATAAAAAGCTCTGCCAATATCTATACAAGCTGACTATCAATAAAAATATGCCCCCGGCAAGTCCGGCAATCACCTTTACGTACATGTTTGAAACGGTCAGTATATCTCCAAATAAATAGGATGTCATGTCCGGAGGGTAGCCAGGTGTGATAGCAATAAAAATAACCCCCAAAGCCATTCCCACTGCCCAAAACATTCCGATAAGGGTATCTGATTCAGTTTTAGTGCTTCTTTTAATTGCTGATATGCCTAGAGCTGCCCCTAGGGAAAATGCCAGGCCTCCTATGAGTGGCTCGATTCCCATAAAGTATCCTAGTCCTATCCCACCAAATGATGTATGAGCGATACCTCCACTCATGCTTACAAGCTTCTTTTCCACTATTACAGTACCTATCATTCCGCAGATAATACTGGACAAAACGGCGCTGTAAAAAGCATTCCTCATAAAAGTATATTCAAGTATTATCTCCAGCATGGCAATCCTACTTTCTACTAATGATTATGGCTCTCTTTCGGTCTATTGACCGACTCGCCCCTATAGATGATCCTTCTATTTAACAAAATTACGTCCCTGCTGTTTTCACTTAAGTACTCAAGGTCATGAGTAATCAATACCACTGCCTTATCCTTGTTGAAATCGTGAAGGACTCCGTATATTTCCCTCTTGTTTTCAACATCTAAATTGGCTGTAGGCTCATCCAAAATCAAAACCTCCGGATTTCCCACCAAGGCCCTTCCTATAAGCACCTTTTGAAGCTGTCCACCAGAGAGGCTGCCTATCTGTTTCTTTTGTATATGCTCCAGCTTGAGAACTTTAACCACCTTTTCAGTCGCTTCTTTGTCCTCTTTTGAATAGCCTCTAAAGCACATTATCTTGTTTTTTATTCTTCCTGAAATTATTACATCAAATACGTTTATTGGAAAATTTCTGTCGAATTTCGTGTACTGAGGAACATATCCGATTTTCAAATTTTCTTTCAAGGTCACTTTTCCCGACCAAGGCTTTACAAGACCCAACACTGTCTTGATAAGAGTTGTCTTTCCTCCGCCGTTAGGTCCTATTATGCTCAAAAACTCCCTATCTTGGACGGCTAGATCTATTCCGTCAAGCACGCTATCTCCGTTGTACCTGACAGACACGCTCTCCAACTTGATAATTTCCAAAATCAACCCTCCTGGCTGAGCACCTTGCTGAATGCTTCTTCTATATTCTTGAGATTGTCTATATAATCAGGCGATAAAGGCGCAATTTCCAAAACCTCGCCACCGATTTCCCGCGCTATCGTTTCTGCTTGATTCTTATCGTGTTCCTGCTGATAAAACACTGCCTTGATTTCATTTTCCTTGGCAAAATCTATTATGCCTTTTAGTCTCTGGGCTGTAGCTTCCTTGCCCTCTTCCTCGATTGCTATCATATTCAGTCCGTAATCATCGGCAAAATACCCCATTGAAGGATGATATATCAAGAAAGTCCTAAACTCCAAGCTTTCCATAGTCTCACTGATTCTTCTGTCCAATTCCTGAAGCTCGAATATATATGCGGCAGCATTTTCCTCGTATATCTCAGCATTTTCTGGGTCTATCCTTGAAATGTTGTCCCTAATAGCTTCTACCATCACCACGGCTCTTTTCGGAGACATCCAAATATGAGTATCCCTGCCTTCATGGTTATGGTCGTCCTCATCTTCATCGTGGCTACGATCATGGTCGTGGTCATCTTCATGATAAAAATTATTTTCTGAGTATTCGATATAGGGATATACGCTGTCCACAATATCCGCTAAGTTTACAAACTCCATTTCAGTATTCAGATCTTTTGCACTGGATAAAAGCCCGGCTTGTTCAACAGGCACGCCTATGGTGAAGTAGATCGCCGCCTCGCTGAAAGCCACCATGTCTCTCGGTCTTGGCTGATAATTTTCGGGATTGTTTCCCGGAGGTATCATAGTTACCACCTCCACCAGATCCCCACCTACCTTTTCCACAAATGTTGCCTGTGGTACAATAGATACCGCTATTTTAATTTTTGCTTTCTCATCGTTATTTACCCCTTCCGCGGTGCAAGAAACAAGTAACATACCCATAATCACCACAAGAATTAAAGTTTTTAGCCTCATCTTCATCGAACTTCAGCTCCTTATTGCAACTTATTTGCATTTACTTATATTTTACTTTTTTTTTATTTGAAGGTCAATACCAAGATGTATTATAATGAAGCAAGTGGAGGAATGAACTATGAACCTAGATGAACTTTTCAAGACAATTAAAGAATCCGGCCTTCGGATGACATCCCAAAGACTGCTGATCCTGCAGGCTCTAGTAGATTCTGCGGACACGTTGGTATCAGCCGAATCTCTTTTGAAAAAGTGTATAGAAAAGATGCCTGCAACCAACATGACTACCGTATATAGGAACCTTGAGGCCCTTGAAAAACTGAAGCTTCTCCATAAAACTACGGATGCCAAAGGAACAGCCCTCTACAAACTTATTTGCTCTAACTCCCACCACCACCATATCCAGTGCATGGGCTGCGGAAAAATCCTAACCTTCGATTTCTGCCCAATAGCGGAGTTTCAACAAATTGCTGAAGGCAAAAGGTTCCGCCTGACAGATCACCATATCGAGCTCTTCGGTTATTGCGAATCCTGTCAGAAAAACAAGGAGTAATAATACACTGACGAATAAGCGTGCCCTTTTCAGGCTTTCATCGTAACATGTATAACATTACAAAATCAAGGGAGTGATATAGTATGAATAAAAAGATAGCAGTAGCAAGCAGTGACGGCAAATTTATTAATCAGCATTTCGGCCATGCCACAAAGTTTTTGATTTTTTCTGCAAAAGATGGTGCTTACGATTTCTTGGAGCTTATTGAAACCCAGCCTTATTGCAACTGGGGAGAACATGAAGACGAAGATTTAAAAGAGGCTGTGGAAAAGCTTCTTGGCTGTGACATGGTCATCGCCAGCCAAATAGGACCGGGAGCATGGGAAGTTTTGATCCAGCACGGAATCGAGCCCGTACAAAAGCACGGTTTCATAGAAGATGTGTTAAGCCAGCTTTTCTAGCCAAAAAAAGAAAATCCCGAACCCTCACTTTGTGAGTCTGCTCTGGATAATCAGTTTAAACGCATCCCGTTCCATAATGCATCCCCCAATAAACATTCAACGATTAAACTTATCCAAAACAATTTCGGGAATTTTAACTAAAATATTTTAAATAATAGCAACCTGAACTATTAGCTATATTATATCCCATGTCAAATAATTTAATCTTCTGACAAGACAATTGTCATTGACATTTATAGTCACGGTATGTCATTATGAAAATATAGATATTGGGGGGTGGAATCATGAGTTTTTCAAAGAATTTAAGTCAATTAATGGATTTTTTAAAGATCAGCAACAGTAAGCTGGCTAAATTTGTAAAGGTAGACCCTTCTCTTGTGAGCAGATGGAAATCCGGAAACCGAAGCATCAGCATAAATTCACCTTATATTCTTTCCATTGCAGAATATATAATTCATTCCTGCACATACGATTATCAAAAAAATTATATCTACGAAATAATAAAATTACACAAAGATTATGTGGAAGAGTACAAAAAAAACAGTGATTTGGAGATTCTGGCGGATTGGCTCGCCACCTATGGCACCAATCGCAGAAATGTTCCGGACAGCGCCGAAGCTCTTTCATCGGGCATAATAAATAAAATCAGCAAGCTCAGCTCCCACGAAGATAGTATTCCCCAGCCATTTGACTCCATGCCAGAGATAGCCCCCGGGTCGGCTCCCGATAAATACGTTTTTGAAATATATGCAGGCAACGAGGGCAGAAGACATGCGGTATTGAATTTCCTCAAGTCTGTCTTAAGTTCTGATGCCAAGGAAGAGCTTTATCTGTTAAGCGAAGCCAACATGGAATGGATGACTGAAGACGGAGAGTTTTTAAAAGTTTGGGCTAAGCTTCTAGAAAAAATCATCGAAGAAAGACATCAGGTCATTATAATCCACACAGTAAACAGGGATATAACCGAACTTTACAGCATCCTAACATACTGGATACCATTGCATTTAAAAGGAAAAATCAAATCCTATTACTTTCCCAGATATGTAGAATCCCGGGTTAAGCAGACCTGTTTCATAGCAAAGGGGAAAATGGCTCTGATCGCTTATGAAAATTCTGACTTGAATGAGCCCAACAGAACATTTTGCTACTCGGATCCTGTATCCACGAAAGTTTTTGAAAACAACTTCCTGGCTATACTGAGCCAGTGCAAGACATTGCTTCGATTATACGAAAAAGAAAACAGGAATTCATATTTCAACTACTGGGACGCTACTATGTCATATCCGGGATGCTATCATACGATACGAAATCATTTAAATCCTGTTTTCATAGATAAAACTTTCATCGAAAACCATTTTTCAGACCAGACAAGCGTTGGATTCTATCTTAACATAAAGAACGTCTTCTCGGACAAACTGGACACTTTTCCGATATGGGATTATGTCAACCTGGATGTCCTAGAAGAGATAACCCACACGAAAACCTACAGGCACCCAATGGGCACTTTGCTCTCAGAAGGCCACATAACCTTAAAAGGGGAGATTCTCATCTCCTATTTGAACAACATCGTAAAAGCCCTGAAAGAAAACCCAAACTACAACCTTTGCTTTTACATCAGGAGTAAGGAAACAAACCTGGAGAAATTGAACATATTCTACAAGGAAAATTCTGCCGCCACCTTCAATATCTACAACAGGCGATCTGGCAAGTATATTTCCCTTGTATTGGATGAAATCAATATATTAAAGACTTTTGACTATTATTTTGAGGATTTCAAAAGCAGGATACCCTCTTTCTACAAAAAAAAGGATGAGGTGATCAAGCTGCTTGAACGGGCAATCGAGATTGTAGATGGAAAGGATTTATAGTTTAACTACATTACTATAATCTCGTACCCTTCTTTCATGTACCGGTACATCGATGGATGACCTTTGAGATCTTCACCCATGGGTATACCTAGACTTTCGTTAAATTCTAGAACGCCCATTTTTGCCGAACAGGCCTTGCAGATGCTGTCTATAAGGCCTGTTTCTTTAGCCTTTAAGTACAGATTGTTTTTGTTTTTTTCCAATATTTCCGGAAGCTTCACCGCTTCACCTTCGAAAATTATTTTAGCCTCCTCCCCTTTCTCATGAAGATCCAACGCGTTTAACAGCACGTGAACGAAGCACATTTCCTGTCCCCTGAACGCAAAGAATGCAGTTTTTTTCATTTTAATCTCCTCCATTTTAATCTTTTATCCCTTTATACCCATAGCCGCGTAAATTAAATCGAGATAAAGGATACCTCCTGGCATCCTTTATCTCGAAATATTTTGTATGAATTTCTTAATACGCCTTTTTATATATCTCGGCTAATTCTCTTACCAGGGGCATTTTGGGATTTGCCGTGGTGCATTGATCTTCAAACGCTCTCTCAGCCAAGAAATCAACCTTACCTGCGAATTCTTTTTTATCCACTCCGCAGTCCCCTATTGTTGCCGGAATCCCTACTTCCTTTGCCAAGGCCCGGATCGCTTCTACAAGGCTTTTTACTCCCTGCTCCGTGGTAGCTGCCGGAAGCCCCAGCACTTTCGCAATTTCAGCGTACTTTTTGTCAGCTATAAAGGTTTCATACTTGGGGAATGATACGAATTTATTAGGTTTTTTTCCATTGAAATCAACAACATGGGGCAGCAGTATAGCATTTGCCCTCCCGTGGGAAATGTGGAATTCCCCTCCCAGCTTGTGTGCCAAAGAGTGGTTTATCCCAAGAAATGCGTTAGTAAATGCCATACCAGCTATGCAGCTCGCATTATGCATTTTTTCTCTCGCCAACTTGTCTCCCCCATCCCTGTATGCTCTTGGCAAGTACTCGAAAACAAGCTGAATGGCTTTTATCGCCAATGCATCCGTATAATCCGAGGCTAAAATGCTGACATAGGCCTCAATAGCATGGGTCAATACGTCAAGCCCGGTATCCGCAGTTATGGTTTGGGGAACAGTCATAACAAAGTCAGGATCTAGTATTGCTACGTCTGGTGTCAGTTCGTAGTCCGCCAGAGGATACTTTATGTTTTTGACTTTATCTGTAATTACCGCAAAACTAGTAACTTCAGAACCTGTGCCGCTTGTCGTGGGTATTGCCACCATCTTTGACTTGCTGCCCATCTTAGGGAATTTGAAAACTCTCTTTCTTATGTCCATAAATTTAAGCTTAAGAGAATCGAATTCAAGATCTGGATGCTCATAAAACAGCCACATTCCCTTAGCTGCATCCATTGCGCTTCCACCCCCCAAGGCGATGATCACATCAGGTTTGAACCTCTCCATAGCCTTTGCTCCCTTAAGGACGGTTTCTACTGAAGGATCCGGTTCCACCTCTGTGAATATTTCGCTGTGCACATAAGTCTGACGCTTTCTAAGGTAATACAACACCTTGTCAACGTAGCCCAGGCTCACCATGGCTGGATCAGTCACGATAAACGCTCTGCTTATATCCGGCATCTTTTCGAGATACTGGGTGGACCCAAACTCGAAAAAGATTTTCTCAGGGATTTTAAACCACTGCATATTCACTCTCCTCTTGGCAACTCTTTTTTTATTAATCAAATTTACAGCTGTTACATTCGCAGTCGTTGAATTTGCCCCAAAGCTTCCACACCCCAGCGTCAGTGAAGGCATATTGGTGTTGTATATATCTCCTATAGCTCCATGGGTGGACGGGGAGTTGACTATCAGCCTTCCACACTTGATTCTGGTTGCAAATTCTCTGATCACTTCATCATTATCGCTATGTATTACCGCTGAATGCCCCATTCCTCCAAATTCCACCATTTCTTCAGCTCTCTTAATCCCGTCTTGAATAGTATCCGCCACTAAGTAAGCCAATACCGGGCTTAGCTTCTCTCTTGAGAGCGGGTAAGCAGGTCCTATGCCTTTAATCTTGGCTACTAGAATCTTCGTGTCTTTATCTACTTCAAAACCTGCGTTTTTAGCTATCTCCCAAGGAGATTTTCCCACTACTTCAGGATTAACCGCACCTTTGTCAGAGTTTATCACATACTTCTCAAGTTTTTCTCTTTCCTCTTCGGTGGTGAAGTAGCAATTGTTTTGTTTCATGTATGATTCAAATTCCTCAGATATCTCCTTGTCTACGATGGCTGCTTGTTCTGAAGCGCAGATCATGCCGTTATCGAAGGATTTTGACAACATCAAGTCGGTAGCAGCCCTTTTTACGTTTGCAGTCTTCTCTATGTAGCATGGGACATTTCCCGGACCCACGCCTAGGGCTGGCTTACCAGTGCTGTAGGCCGCTCTTACCATACCCGATCCTCCAGTTGCAAGTACCAAGGCTACATCCTTGTGGTTCATCAGCTGATTCGTAGCATCTATCGAAGGCTGTTCAATCCACTGGATGCAATCCTCTGGTGCCCCTGCCTCTATTGCCGCATCCCTTACCACTTTTGCAGCTTCTGAGCTGCACTTTTGTGCGGCAGGATGGAATGCAAATATTATGGGATTTCTAGTCTTCATAGCTATTATCGCCTTAAACATAGTTGTGGATGTTGGATTCGTTACAGGAGTGACCCCTGCTATTACCCCTACAGGCTCTGCTACTTCTTCGTAACCCTCCAATTCGTTTATATTGATCGTACCTACAGTCTTGTCGTATTTTATGCTGTGATATACGTATTCAGTTGCAAACAAGTTCTTTGTTATCTTATCCTCGTATACTCCCCTGCCTGTCTCCTCTACGGCCATTTTTGCCAGTGGCATGTGTTGATCCAGTCCCGCCATGGACATGGCCTTAACTATTCCATCCACTTTCTCCTGATCAAAAGCCATGAATTTATCAAGGGCTTTCTTCGCTTTTCCCGCCATAATATCCACTACATTAGACACATTTTTCTCCATTGCTATTTGTTCTTTGCCAACCTCTTTAACCGCCATTTCCAACCTCCTGTTATTTTGTATTTTTAACTTAACTTTATTGTTAATTATTTATCATTATCTTGTTATTTTTAATTATCTATGATAAATCATTGTTAGTCAATAGATTTTCGATATATTTTTAACGATAAATCCGGTTAAACGTTTGCAGCTTTTTTCTATATTTTTCTTTTATATCAGTGTATTTTTCTCATAAGAAAAAGATCTTCTCAGAATTTCTTCCTTCAAAGATCTTTTTTAATTCGAAACATTTCGTTTGTTATTTAACTATCGATAAGTTTGTTTGGCGATCCCTTATATATCACTGGAGATGTTCCAAAAAAAACACCCCTATCGTAGGCTGCCCTTTCCATGACTCCAAGCTCCTTTGCCACTTTTGTTACGTTTCTAGGAATGTCCGGTTCATATATCCCCTCTATTGTTTCATGGGTTACCCTTCTGTAGTAACTGTAGTTTTTCCATAGACTGTTCACTATTTTATTCGTCTTGGAAGGTTTTCTCAATATGTCCAATATCTCTTTTTTGAAAAAGCTTATATATTCTTCATCCACTCCATTTGAAAGGCCTGCAAGCTCTCTACCCTTTTCTCTGGCCCAAGGCTCGTCTAGCTCCTGACATATAAACTTATATCTGTACCAAACATCGTAAAGCTCTTTTTTATTTGTTATGGCTGCATCTTCCAGCCACAAAAATGCCAGTAGCCTTCTCTTCCAGTCCCACCATCTTATGGGACTTTGAAGATCCAAAACAGGTATCAAGAAGTAACCTTTGTCATAAAGCATAGACCCGAATACTCCTGGCGGCTTGCCTATTCTCTTGTTTTTCAAGCTGGTTCTGTATACTCCGCAGGAGGGGCTTCCGTCAAGATATACATATGCCCTCGCCTCGGATTTCTCCAGCACAGAAAGAGCAGTCCCGCACCCTTCTAATATTTCGGAAGTTACGTCTTTTCTGCCTCTGTTCAATATCCTGGCAGTTCCTCTCCATACATCGCCTCCGCTATCCCCGGCTATATGAATGGGGTCTCTCGGAACCCCTAACCCAGAAAAAACTTCCGGGCACAGGGGGCACCATATGAAATCATTTTTTTCTCTGCCTATGGAATCCAACATGTTCCATCCCTTGCCATTGTACCTTACAGGGCTCCCCATACAACAAGCACTTATCCCGATGACAGGCTTTTTACTTATAACAAGCGGTCCCTTGTCCATTTTATCACCTACCTAAATAATTTTAAAAATTTTTGTGCTTGATGAATGTGCCTTCGTCAAGTTCCTTGAAAGCCCGTTCCAACTCCTCTTGGGTATTCATAACTATCGGACCTCCCCAGGCTACCGGTTCTTTCAGCTTCTTGCCGGAAAAAACCAAGACCCTTGCCTCGTGGGAACCGGCACTAAAGGTGATTTGATCTCCATCTTCATATAAAAAACCCGTCCTTTTAGGATGCAGCTCGCCTTCGAATATTCCCTCTCCGTCTATAATAAAAGCAAATACGGTATCCTCATGCTCGGTTTCGACGGAAAATTCCTTTCCAGGATACAATAGTATATCTAGGAATCCAGGTGCCACGGCTATATCCCCAACCGGTCCTTTTTTCTCGCCATAGCTGCCAGCGATAACCCTTACTTGAGCGACATCGTCATCTCTTGCAAGCACTACATCAGCTTTTCTTATATCCCTATATGCAGGATGAGACATCTTCTTTTCTGCAGGAAGATTTACCCAAAGCTGTACGCCAAGCATTCGTTCACTAGCTTGAGGCATTTCTTGATGTATTATTCCGCTGCCAGCACTCATCCACTGGCAGCACCCTTCATCTATGGTGCCGCTGTTACCCAAACTGTCCCCGTGTTCTATCTTACCTTCGAGAAGGTAGGTAACTGTCTCTATGCCCCTGTGAGGATGCCATGGGAATCCTTTGATATAGTCATTTGGATCTGTAGAGTCGAAAGCATCCAGCAATAAAAACGGATCCAAATCCTCTACAGTAGATCTTGAAAACACTCTTTTGAGATTTACCCCCGCTCCGTCTCTTCCGTCGTGTCCGTATATGATTTCCTTTACTTTTCTTTCAACCGTCATTTCATCCGCTCCTCCCAAACATTCATTTATAGTAAAAGATACCCTTGTTTTCGCCTAAATAAACCTATATCCGCTTCCTCACTTATCTTGTTTTTAGCAAAATAAATCTAACTTAAATTTAAAATGAGCTTTTTGTTTACGCAATGAGATATTTTTGATATAATTCTTTTGCTTATTAAAAAAGATCGAGGTACCCAATGAAAAATAAAAACCAGATATACATACTTCTTACCGATACAGGCACGGTTCTAAACAGGCTTATTAAAATGTACACAAAAGATCCCTACAATCACGTCTCCATCTCTTTTGACAAGGATTTGAAGGAACTATACAGTTTCGGGCGCAAGAAGCACTACAATCCCATCATAGGCGGGTTTGTAAAGGAAAATATAGACAGCATTATCTTTTCAAATGCCAATTGTGCAGTATATTGTCTACACGATATAGACGACATGACGTATAATAAAATCAGAGAATATATAAAGCTTTTTGAGCTTAACAGGGACAATTACAGATATAACCTTATTGGACTTTTCGGAATTATGTTCAACATCCATATCCAAAGATGCGATGCTTTTTTTTGCTCACAGTTCGTGGCTTCGGTATTCGAATATAGTGGCAAACCTATTTTTGACAAGCCCTGCGTATTCGTGACCCCGGGAGATTTCCAAGCTAATCAGCTGTTTGGAAGAGTTTACTCGGGAAGATTAAAAGATTACCGAAATTTTCTGCAAGAAACAGAAAGCATTCCTTCAGCAATGTTCGCCGAAGAAACGGTACAGGCATAAAAAGGCTTGAATCTTCAAGATTCAAGCCTTTGATTATTTTAGGAACAACCCAACGGGACAGTGGTCCGATCCTGTAATGTCTGCGTATATGATAGCGTCCTTTGCTTTTTCCCTGATGGCTTCAGATATTAAAAAATAATCGATTCTCCACCCTGCGTTGTTCTTTCTTGCACTATACATATATGACCACCAAGTATAGGCTCCTGTAACATCCGGATAAAAATGCCTGAAGGTGTCCACAAATCCCGCCTCCAAAAGGCTTGAGAACTTTTCTCTTTCCTGGTCTGTAAATCCTGCGTTCTTTCTGTTTGTCTTCGGATTTTTCAAGTCGATTTCTGTATGGGCTACATTCAAGTCTCCGCACAGTATTACCGGATTTTTCTCCTCAAGGTTCTTAAGATATCTTTTGAAGTCCTCTTCCCATTTCATCCTGTAATCCAGCCTCGCAAGCTCTCTTTGAGAATTTGGAGTATATACATTGACAAGGTTGTACTCTTCAAACTCCAAGGTTATTATCCTACCTTCCTTGTCGTGCTCTTCGATTCCCATACCATATTCCACGCTGACCGGCTTTTTTTGGTAAATATGGCGGTGCCGCTGTATCCTTTCTTCTCTGCGTAGTTCCAATAAGATTCATAACCCTCAGGGCTTAAATCCACTTGGCCTTCTTGGAGCTTGGTCTCTTGCAGACAAAATACGTCGGCATCCTCTTTGACAAAAAACTCCTCAAAACCTTTATTCAAACAAGCCCTGAGCCCATTTACGTTCCATGACAGCAATTTCATATTATTGATTACCTCCGGTTATAATTTTATATTATATAATTATAACCGAAAAAAAATCTTTAAAACAAAAAACTTTTTCTCTCCTCCCCGGGTATATAGTATAGAGAGACAAACAAGGAGGTGCCAAATGGAACAGGCTTTGATAGAAAAAATAAAGAATAAAGACCAAGAAGCTTTCCGACAGCTTTATGAGTCCCTATCCGATTATGCGCTCAGGACTGCTTACGCCATAACTGGAAATGACGCCAACGCATCAGATGCCGTACAGGAAACTTTTATAAGGATTTATTACCACATAGGTTCCTATGATATTTCCAAACCCTTCAAACCGTGGTTTTATAGGATACTTGTCAATGAATGCAACAGATTGATGAAAAAAACCATGAAGATATCCTTTTTAAGCGATTATCTGGAAAACAGCCCTGATTTTAAAACAAACGACAGCTACAGGTTTCAAGAATACGAGGAGCTCTACAAGGCACTCAAAAAGCTCAGCGATATCCACAGGATCCCTATAGTCCTTAAATATCTGTCGGGCTTCACCGATGAAGAAAGCGCACAGATTCTAGACCTCAATGTGAACACTCTTAAATCCAGAGTGCACAAGGCTAAGGCAAAACTGAAAAAAACTATGGAAGGCTCATTGGAAGGGGGTATCAACAATGGCTAAAGACGCATTTGACAAACTAATCGAGGAAACATTGCACAGCAAAACTGAAGATATGAATGTTTACAAGAGCATCACGTTAGATAAGATATCCGAAGAAATTCAAAGGAGGGAGCTTGAAATGAAAAAACCAGCTAAAAGACCTAGGATGAAGATCGCAGCAGCTCTAGCAGTTGCATTCATCGCCACTGCGGCACTGCTTTTAACTACAGCACCCGGACAGGCCGCTCTTGGGCGATTCATCGATCTCTTTGCACCTGAAAAAACTGTAAACCAGGATATTGAAGGACAAAAAGAGCCCACCGACGTGACCTTGAGAGAAGACAAGATGGGTTACCTTATATATATTGACGAATCCACATACAAGATTGAAGAAATAGACGGTCAAGACTTTATCCTTCCGCTAAATCCTGGGGACAGCAGCGTGTATCCTGAAGTCTACATGAAAATCACTCAGGAAGAATCCCAGTCTCCGGCTGAGCTTTACGCAGAGCATGAAGCCACCCTCAAGACCCAATACGAAACCGTGATAGATTACGGAGACGTTGAATATCCACTGGAAGGAAAGATGCTGTACGCAAACCAAGGTGACGAGTGGAACTCCGAAGTAGTAAAATACTACTTTATAGATAATACCAAAGGAGGTTCCTTCATCATTGAACAAAAATTATTTTTAGAAGCATCTGAAGGACACGGAGCAAGGCTTGACAACATGCTAAAGGATTTTACGATCATACCTGCTGAAGATTAACAACAAGGACTTGGCTGTTGAGCCAAGTCCTTGTTTTATCCTGTGATTTTTTGACTCAACTTTCTTGCAAAAATATGAATCTTTTCTACTGCTACCACAGGGTATTTTTCATTTTTCAGTGTCAGCGCGCTGATTAGGGCAGATGATGCAAAGAACACCACTCCACCCTGAGGAGTCATCATCGTGAAGTCTACCAAGCCATGGACTATCACCAGTCCTTGAACCGACGCTAAAAGCGGCACAAGAGCGCTCTCTTCATTATACAATGCTATCAGACCTCTAAAAAGATAAGTCTTTATCCAAATGTATAAAGCCAGTCCCATCAAACCCAAAGTCGTTATCAGGGTTATCCAGATATTGTGTCCATGTATATTGCCTATATGTTCCATTATCCCGAACAATCCCCATCCACTTACCGGCTTGCGAGTGAAAAGCACCAGACATTGTGACCATAGATTGTCCCGGCTGTTTAATGCATGATTTACTTCCGGCGATAACATAGCCATTACCAGAACCCCTGCAAAAACTCCTATCAAGACTTTTCTGGTTTTTGGATTCCTGGAAAACAACGCGTATACCAGCAAAGCAGCCAACACCCCCATGGTAGCCCCTTTGGATCCGGTAAAAATCAACGTTGAGGCAAATGCTATGATTCCTGCAAAGCAAATCTTTTTGTCCCTGCCAACGCTTCTTTCAAAAAGATATATGCTGACAAGAACCATCATGGCAAACCACGTCCCCGTCACATTTGGATTGCCAAATGTGCTGTATATACGGTAATGCTCCGCAGAAGGAATGTAGTTGGGACTCCAGAAGTAGTTTGACACCCAGGTCATATCCACAAAATATGATGCTCCTTTTTCGGCTATGCCAATTAGGGCCGCCACGCCGGAGATCTTGAACAAAGCCTTTAAAAGCGACTCTATTTTCTCCTGGGTGTTAAAAGTATTTTCAAAATAAACTCCCATGCCGGCAAAGGCCAAAATCCCACCTGCACCAATCACCGACAGAATATTCCTATTGATGATCCCTGTAAATAGCGCCCAGACAAAGAGAAGTCCCGCCCCTACGTTCAGAGGATTCAATGAAACATTCATTTCATCCTTGTACACCTTGTACATCATCCTAACCACGGGCAAAAAAGCCAGATAAGGTGACATAACAATCATAATCAAAGCTAGCTGCATGTTTTTTCTCCCTTTTCTTTCAAATGATTTTCATAAATATTTTATCATAGCTGTGATTCCAAAACGCAATTCGCACCCGGTTTTAATCAGCAGCTAAATAAATTTTAATTCTTTTCTAATGAAGCTGCGAGCTGCTTTAATTTTAGCTCTTTTACATAATATTTTCAATTAAATATCAATTTGTTTACTTAATATTTACTTCTTTCTGCCGATATAATACATTGTATATCTTAAATATTGAAACCTTCAACGGATTTGAAAGGAGCTTACGATGAAAGGAACAGTAGTCTCAACTTGGCTAAAGAGCTTGAAGAGCTTATATGGAGACGATATAGTGGACAAGGGTCTGTCTTCTGCGGGATGGTCTTCCAATCGCATAATCACCCCACTAGAGGATATAGCAGATAGGGAAATTTTCGGCATATTTGATAACATCGCACTCCAAACCGGCGTATCTACAGAAGAAATCTGGAGGAAAGTCGGAAATCAAAATATCTACACATTCCAAAAATGGTTCCCATCCTACTTTGAAAGACACAGCCTCAAGGGCTTTTTGATGATGATGGACGACGTGCACTCTCAGCTTACAAAACTGGTAAAAGGCGCCAATCCTCCCAGGCTGATCGCAAAGGAAATAACGGAAAGGGAAGTGGAGATAACTTACATCTCGAAAAGAGGGCTTTTTGATTACTTCCTGGGCCTTTTGGAAGGCAGTTCCGAATTTTTCGGAGAAAAGTTGGATATAACACAACTGGACAAGGGAAAAACCAAAGACGGAAATCACTTCATAAAAACAAGACTTATATTTGAAAAATCTCCTGATACTGTTATAAACGCCCGCGGAACAAGGTTATTGGGCTTGGGGTTAATCAAAAGCCTTATTTTCAAGATAACCTTACTGCCTGCAGTGGCTGTTTCAGCAGCCGTTTTTGTGGCAACAGGATTAGAAAATCCCCTGGTCGCAGTCGTTGCCGGAATTTCTACTGCTGTGACGGTATTATTGACAACTTCCATAGTTTTAAAGCCCCTTAATGTAATGAATAAAGAAGTCAAGAACATCGAGTCCTATGACTTTGCCTCAAAAACCCATTATAAAACCGGGGATCAGGTTGAGGAAATGTTCGATACCTTTAACAGCGCCAAGGATACCATCAAAAAAGACTTCCTGTTTTTAAAAGGCGGGACAGACGATATGGACAATTACATAAAAGATTTTTCAGTAATCGCAAGCAATATGAAAACCCTCTCCGACTCTATAGCCTCAATAGTTCACGAGGTAGCCATGGGTGCTTCACATCAGGCTGAAGAAACAGACGGGGCAGTATCCACTTTGTCCAAATATATAGAAACTCTAAACTCTATAGTCGAACAGGAGACAGAGGGCAAGGATAACCTTGAAGAGTCAGTTGAGAACCTTCAGGTTTCTTTTGGAGACATCCAGCGAGTCAACGGAATGATCAACAGCGTCAAGGACAATTTCCAAAAGGTAAACCAGCACGGCAAAGACCTTTCTTCCCAGGCAATTAAAATCATGGACATAAGCTCAACTGTTGAAACGATAGCTGACCAAACCAATCTTCTTGCGCTGAACGCCGCCATAGAAGCGGCAAGAGCCGGAGAAGCTGGAAAAGGATTTACAGTGGTAGCCGAGGAGATAAGAACACTGGCGGAGGACTCGAAAGAAGCAGTCCACAGCATAAACGAGAATCTGGCATTTTTCATCAAGCAGATAGAAGGGTTTGTGGCAGAAATCCAAAACCAATACACTCAGCTTGAAGAGAGCAATGCCACTTTAGACAGAGTAACCAATGAAAATCAAGAGTCCACTGACAAGATAGTCATCGTATCACAAACCTTGGTCACATTGATAGACAGACTTTCTTCAGAGACTGAAAACCTAACATCTGTAGTGGAAAATATCCATTCTCTTTCGGCAATAGCTCAGGAAAACTCGGCCTCCTCTGAAGAAATGAGCGCAAACGTCACCCAGTATTCGGAGAAGGTAATCGACTTGACTGACCACATAGAGCTTTTAGACCAGCTTATATCAAATTTCAAGTCAGAACTGAAAAAATACAAAATTTAAGCAGCCGAAAGGCTGCTTGTTTTCATATCACATGTTCTTTCTGACGCTGACTTCCCCCGAAGCAAGAGTTTCCCTTGTCCCTGAATCGTATTCCACATTCAGATTTCCTTTGTCGTCTATATCCAGCGCTTTGGCCCTTCTTTCTTCACCGTTTTTAATTACCGTGATTTCCTTCCCTGTCAGAAAAGATCTCTTTCTATAAATTTCAATAACGTCTTTAAAATCCCAATACATATAAAGCTCTTCAAATTTATTTAAAATCAATGCGGCAACTTCATTTCTAGACTTATCCTTGTCCACAAATTCTGTAATGAAGCCCGCCGTCTCGGCGACATCTTCAGGAAGATTTTCTTTGGTTCCGGCAACATTTACTCCAATTCCCAGCACCACGTACTCCAGCTTGCCGCTTTCCATCTCCATGGAAGCTTCAGTGAGTATCCCAGAAACCTTCCTGCCCTTTATAAAAATATCGTTTACCCACTTTATTTCAGCCTTAATATCAAAGAGCTCTTCAATTGCCAGTGATTCAGCCACTGCCGCTATCACGGTTATCTTAAGGGCACTCTCCGGATCCATCTCAGGTCTTAACAAAATGCTCATGTAAACGCCCTTTCCCATCGGTGAGTGGAAGCTCCTACCGCGTCTTCCCTTTCCTTTCGTCTGCTCGTCCCCTATCACGACCGTGCCTTCGGCTGCACCTTCCCTTGCTAAATCCTTGAGCAGATCATTGGTGGATTCCACACTTTTGTATATCTCTAGCTGCTTTCCTATAAATTTTGTATTCAGCATGCTGGTTATTATGTTTTTTGATAGTATATCTTTTTTTTCATCCAGGTAATATCCCTTGTTCGCAACTGAAATCACGGGATATCCCTCATGGATGAGTGACTGCATATTTTTCCAAACTGCCGTTCTGCTAATGCCTAGCTCTTGTGCCAAAAAACCTCCTGAAAAGACTTTCCCCGTGCCAAGTTCAAGGTACCTCAATATCTTTTCCTTGTTGGACATGCAAACTACCTCCACTCTTATCTTGCATACCATTATAGCCTATTTTACAACTTTTAAAAACCTATATCAAAAATGGTGCAAGAGGGGTCCTCTGCCTTCTCCCAAGTCCAATCCTTCCCTTATTGCCGAGTTGACATATCTTTTAGCCTTGAATACGCTTTCCTTGACTCCCATCCCCAAAGCTAGATTGGAGGCTATTGCAGATGATAAAGTGCAACCCGTTCCATGGGTGTTTTTATTGTTAATCTTTCTGGCTTTAAGCCAAAGCTTCTCATTTTTCGAATATAGCAGATCATCGCAGCACTCTTTTAAATGTCCCCCTTTGATAACAACCCATCCGTCAAGCTTGTTTGATATCTCCATAGCAGCGTCCACCATGTCTTTTTTATTTGAAATTTTCCCCCCACTGAGTATCTCAGCTTCGTAAATATTTGGAGTTATGACCCTAGCAAGAGGAAACAGATGATCCTTGAGAGCGCTCAGCGCATCCTCCGACAGAAGTCTATGTCCACTGGTGGACACCATGACAGGGTCTACAACTAAGTTACTGCCTTTGTGCCTTAAGAGCCCTTTAGATATGCACTCTATGATTTCAGGGTTTGAAAGCATGCCAGTCTTGATTGCATCGGGAGGCATGTCGGTAAACACGCTTTCCAACTGGTCTCGAATGATCTCTACAGGGAGCTCGCAAACGCTTTTTACTCCTGTAGTGTTTTGAGCTGTAACAGCGGTTATAACGCTCATACCATAAACCTTGTGAGCGCTGAATGTCTTAATATCTGCTTGTATGCCGGCTCCTCCCGAAGAGTCCGAACCGGCTATTGTCAGCAATTTTTTTATGTTCATTATTTCACCTTCTTATTAATTGGATACGATTCACAGGTATGCATGGAACTGACGTTTAAACGGTCGTTGGGCAATCGGGAAACAGTCGCATTAGTCGCTGAAGCTCCTGTGGTACGCAGAGCTTCGCTCTGTTATAAGATTTAAGTAATTAAGATGTAAGTTTGCATGGAGTTTTATTGGGGTCTGTGGTAGGGCACAGAGAC
>CAZOTE010000010.1:0-49514 GCA_964582705.1 uncultured Eubacteriaceae bacterium
GCAGCTCCGGTGGAGTTTTTTCAAGTACACTCTTAACTGTATCTATTATATTGTAAATCGTAGGCTCTATAGCTCTGTAAACCTGTTTTTCATTCAAAATGATAGTTCTAGGGAGACCTGAAACCAAATCCCTGCCTTTAATCTCAATCGTGTTGGTTTCGTCGAAGCCATACGCGCTGGCTACTTGCATTTTGATTACTTCAGCAGTTTTTTCACCAATCATAAGGTTATGCGTGCTTCGAATAAATTGAATGATCGATTCATCAAAATCGTCTCCACCGGTTCTTATGGAGCTGGAAACTACCATGCCTCCCAGCGATATCACCGCAATATCCGTTGTTCCTCCTCCAATATCCACCACCATGCTTCCCATTGGCTCATTGACCGGCAGCCCTGCTCCTACTGCTGTTGCCAATGCTTCCTCGATAAGTCCTACTTCCTTGGCACCCGACATCTGTGCGGCTTCTATTACCGCTTTTCTTTCAACTTCTGTAATGTCCGAAGGTATGCCGATTAGAACTCTCGGCTTCGAGATGTTAAAGCCTTTCATGGCCTTTCCCATGAAATACTTGAGCATCTTCTGGGTTATGTTGAAGTCAGCAATTACCCCTTCTTTTAGAGGCCTTACTGCTACGATGTTCCCCGGAGTTTTTCCTATCATTTTTTTTGCTTCTATTCCCACTGCAATTACCTGATTTGTATTTTTATCTATAGCTACAACGGAAGGTTCCCTTATTATTATACCTTTTCCCTTGACTGCAACTAAAGTATTTGCAGTCCCCAAGTCGATACCTATATATGCTTTATTAAATATTCCCAAATTGCTTCGTTCTCCTTTCAATATAAGACCCCATAAAACAAGTCTTATACATTATACAACATTTATGCTTGCAACTGCCTTAAAAAACATAAAAATATTTCAAATCAAATTAATTTTTCGGTCATGCAAACAGGCCGCTTTTCTAAAGCGGCCCGAAATTTCTTTTATTTTTCGAATTATTCTAGTTTAAGCTTAGTGGCAGCCTTGTATTTAAACTCTGCCTTAGATTACAATACGTTCATATCAAATTCCACCAGCATTTCTCCCAAAAGGCTTACCGGCAGTCCCATTACATTTGTATAGCAGCCTTCTATTTCATCTACCAGCAAAGCTCCTTTTCCAACGACAGAATAGGCTCCAGCCTTTTGCCAAGTCTCTCCTTCATTTATGAACTTTCTTATAAAGTCATCTTTTAATTTCATGAATTTCACTTTAGTCTTTTTATTGGTGAACATTCCCCTGTTTTCACTCGTATCAAATACGCATACCCCGGTAATTATTTCATGCACCTTTCCTGAAAGCTGCTGCAATATATCAAAAGCTTCTTGTTCCGTGGAAGGCATGCCAATTAGACTATCGTAAATGAGCATGGTATGTGCTGCAATTATCAAGGAGTCTTTATCCTTCAGCTCTTCTGCTGCTTTTAGGGCTTTCTCCAATGCTATTCTTTCGACATTTTCTTCAAAAGTCAGGTACTTGTCCACCTTTTCCTCAACATCGCTTTTATAAACTTCGAATTCCAAGCCCAGGTTTTCCAAGATCTCTTTTCTTCGAGTTGATGTAGATGCCAAAATTATCTTTTTCATATGCATGACCCCTTTACTTTTTATAGAAAATCACGAAGCTTAAGATGAGAAAAACGATACTGCCTAAATTCAGTTTCACAACTAACCCCAGGTTAATTTTTAAGAAATTCAGGTCCACCAGCCACGAACTTGAAGCGTGATTAAACAGCCTGATATCAAACCCTTTGCCAAAAACGGGTAAATATGGAGTCAACAGCTCTCCAATAAAAGTGCCCGCCACCAATGAAAAAACTACTATGAAGAAAAAAGTCCATTTTCCTGAGCTGATTTTCATAGCTACTCCTTTCCATCTGAATATTATATATATTATAAAGTATAAGCTCTCATGTGTAAACACCTGCCTTAAAATTATACATTATACACAATAACCCATATTTATACAGCTTTGAATTGTTATAAGGTAAAAACAAAACTCAGGTACCGTAAGCACCTGAGTCTGGAGGCGTCCGAAGCAAATCAGGACGCCTTTAACTATGAGCATTATATTTACTGAGCCTGTTTTTCCTCTTTAAGCTTTTCAAGCTGACTGCTGATAGCCTTAGTCGGACACTTTTGCACGCATACCTGACATTCTGTACAGCCTTCATACTCGATTTTTGCCAGATTGTTTGCAAAAGATATGGTCTTTTCAGGGCAATTCTTGACGCAGATCTGACATCCGATGCAACCTACGCTGCAACTGGCTTTTACATCCTTGCCTTTATCCTTTGAGTTGCAGTCTATGTGCACTCCCTTGGACGCGGGCACGAGTGCTATTACCATTTTAGGGCATGCATCGATACACTTTCCACAAGCGGTACATTTGTCGGGATCCACGACTGCCACTCCAGATTCTTTTATATGGATGGCATCAAAAGGGCATACCCTTTCGCAAGTTCCAAGTCCCATGCAGCCATATTGGCAGCCTTTATTTCCACCTGAAGCAATGTTCGCCTCCCTGCAGTCCATCACACCGTAATAATTCGACCTATTCTTTGCATTTTCAAACGTGCCGTTGCAGATAACTCTCGCTATCATTCTTTCACCGGTTTCCGCAGCAGCTCCTAAAATATCCGCTATCTTTTCCGCAGTTTCAGCACCACCTACGGGACATCCGTTTACAGGTGCTTCTCCTGCAGCAAGTGCAACGGCAAAGGCGTCACATCCCGGATATCCGCATCCGCCACAGTTCGCACCGGGCAGCGCATCCTTAAGAAGGGGAACCTTTGGATCCACTTCGACTGCAAATACTTTAGAGGCATAAGCTAAACCTCCTCCGAACAACAAACCTAAAATTCCGAGCCAAAAAACAGGAGTCAATAATTCGCCAGTCATCTAAGCACCTCCTATAATAATCCCTGGAATCCCAGAAACGCCATGGACATAAGGCTGGCTGTCAAAAGTGCTATAGGAAATCCCTCAAGGGGCTTGGGAACATCTGAAACGACAAGTCTCTCCCTGATTCCTGCAAACAGCACGATTGCCAGCGTAAATCCAACAGCGGCTCCAAAACCATGGAATATAGTTTCGATAAAATTGTATTCTTCCTGAATGTTAAGTATGGCCACACCCAATACTGCACAGTTGGTAGTGATAAGTGGCAGATAAACACCCAGTGCCTGGTATAGAGTAGGACTGGATTTTTGAATAACCATCTCCACAAACTGCACCAGTGATGCTATTACGAGTATGAAGGCAATGGTTTGAAGGTATCCTAGACCAAATGGCTCCAACACGGCATACTGAATCACGAAGGTTATGGCTGACGCCAAAACCATTACAAATGTCACGGCAGCGCCCATGCCCACAGCGGTTTCAACCTGCTTTGAAACCCCAAGGAATGGACATATCCCCAAAAACCTAGAAAGAACAAAGTTGTTGACAAGTATCGCGCTTAATAAAATAATAAATAATTGTACCATCTTAATCCCCCTCTACTTCGATGCCGAAACTTTATTTAAAAGTCCCAACAACAGTCCTAAAGTAAGAAACGCGCCTGGAGGCAATATCATCATGATCGCCGGTTCAAAGCTTCCGCCGAATACAGAAATGCCAAAAATGCTTCCCGCTCCAAACAATTCTCTGATAGATCCTAAAATCGTAAGCGATAGGGTAAAACCAAGACCCATTCCTATTCCGTCGGCCAGGGAATTTAAAACGTCATTTTTAGACGCAAAGGACTCTGCCCTCGCCAGTATTACACAGTTTACAACTATAAGAGGAATAAAGATTCCCAAAGCTTTATCCAAATCCGGAAAATATGCCTTTAGAAGCATGCCTACTATTGTTACGAAGGACGCGATGATTACTATAAACGCCGGTATACGGATCTTGTCCGGTATCTGCTTTTTAATAAGAGAAATAACCACATTAGACCCTACCAGTACAACCATAGTAGCCAAACCCATTCCCAAACCGTTCATCGCCGCAGTAGTTACAGCCAGCGTCGGACATAGCCCCAACATCAATTTAAAAATTGGGTTTTCGGGAATAATTCCATTAAATAAATTCTTACTGAAATTCATTATTATTGCACCTCCACCCTACTTATTTAATTCGTTGAACATTTCTATTGAATAATTGACTCCCTGGGCAATAGCCTCGGTGGTTATCGTAGCACCGGTTATTGCGCTGATCTCATTTTGACCTGGAGTTCCGCTTTTGATAACTTGAAGCGGAGATGTGGCCGATTGATTTTCGAATTGAGCCATGAAGCTGCCGTCTGTGGCTTTAGCCCCAAGTCCAGGAGTTTCCGTATGACTGACAATTCGCATTCCGGTAACGGTTCCGTCTATCGATATTCCGGTAAGTACCGTAATTTCTCCACCATACGCTCTTGGAACGGATTTAAAGGTATACCCAACAGCTTGACCTGCGGAAATCCCTTCGTAAACTTCCTCGATCACTTCCAGGTTATCAAACCCCAAAGATTGTGCCGCTGCACTAATCAAGTCTTCGTCCAGCTGCTGAAATTCTTCAGCATCACCCAATACTTCCATTCTTGCCTTCTCATTTTCCAGTCTTATCTGTTCGGCAATGACATCTTTAGTGACGTAATTTGTAGCTCCTAAAAGGAGTGCTGCTATGCCGGATATTATGAAGAGCACCAGTGAAAGCCTTCCTATCTCACGCATCGCCTTTCACCTCCCCGTATAATCTTGGCATTGAATACCTTTCGATAAGCGGAGTAGCGACATTCATAAGCAATATCGAGTAGGAAACACCTTCCGGGTATCCTCCCCAAAGCCTTATGACGCTTGTAACAACTCCACATCCAACTGCATAAATAATCTGGCCTTTGACCGTTACAGGGGAAGATGAATAATCTGTCGCCATGAAAAACGCTCCTAGCATCAAGCCACCCGCCATCGCATGGTACAAAGGATCTTGTCCCGACGCAAGGGTCAGCACCATTACAGTTCCGATAAACACGACAGGGATTCTCCAGCTGATTACCTGCCTTACTATAAGATAAATACCTCCTAGAAGTATCGCCAAAGTTGATACCTCTCCTATTGAACCTGACACATTTCCCATGAAAAGGTCCATGTAGCTCGGAAGAGACGCCGCTGCCGCTTCTCCCCCCTCCTTAAGAAGTCCCAAAGGTGTAGCCGCAGTGGCGCTATCGGTGATAAATGCTGCAGAAGTCATCCTGGTGGGCCAAGATGCGAGCAGGAATGCTCTAGCCGCCAATGCCGGGTTAATAAAGTTTTGCCCTATCCCCCCAAAGCACTGCTTTACAATTCCTATGGCAAATACAGACCCGATAACGGCTAGCCACCATGGAGCTGTAACAGGCATGTTAAATGCCAGCAAAATTCCGGTTACCACTGCGCTCCAGTCGGTAACTGTAACCTGTCTTTTCATTACATACTTTTGTAAAAGTGCTTCAGTGACTACACAGGAAGCTATGCATAACAATGTTATTATTGCCGTGTTGATTCCAAAATAAATAATTCCCGCCGCAAATGCAGGCAAAAGCGCTATCACAACGTCCCTCATTATTGTTCCCGTACTGTGAGAAGCCCTGATATGCGGTGAGGACGATACGGTTAAAAGTTGCTCGTTCATGATCAGTTATCCCTCCTAATTTCCTTTTCTGCTGCTGGCTATTATTTCCCGCTTTGCAACTCTGATTGACGATACAAGGGTTAGCTTGGCAGGACATATAAATGAGCAGCTGCCGCATTCGATGCAATCAAGAGCATTATAGCTTTTACATTTCTCGAAATCGCCTTTTATCGAATATGCGGAAAGATACAATGGGAGAAGCTTAACCGGACAAACGCCAACGCATTTGCCGCATCTTATACATTGAGAAGGTTCCGGTATAAAAGCATCTGTTTTATTAAGACATAGAATTCCCGATGTCGCCTTTATGACAGGTATGTCAGCCGAAAACTGAGCAACCCCCATCATGGGTCCGCCGTTTATGATCTTTGCAGGTTCTTCGGAGAAGCCTCCGCACTCTTCAATCAAGTGATTTACAGGAGTTCCTATCTTTGCAACCAGTGTCTGTGGATCTTTAATAGCGCTTCCTGTAACGGTAACTACCCTTTCGATCAAAGGCATGCCTATTCTGATGGCATCACTTACAGCGTAGGCAGTACCTACGTTTGTAACGACTACGCCTGCATCCATTGGCAGTGCTCCTGATGGAACTTCCCTGCCGGTGACTGCTGTTATAAGCTGCTTTTCAGACCCTTGAGGATATTTAGTATGAAGGGAATATACCTCAATCTGGTTTTTGTCGTCGATAGCATTGTAAATCGCATCAATAGCCTCAGGTTTATTGTCTTCGATGCCTATGTAGCCTTTTTCCACGCCTAGAACCTTCATCATAGCCTTGAGTCCATATACGATTTTTTCGGGAAAATCTCTCATAAGATGATCATCCGTAGTCAGATAAGGCTCACACTCCGCTGCATTTATGAGGACGTAATCAATTTTTTTATCCGGTGGAGGAGACAATTTGACATGCGTGGGGAAAGTTGCTCCTCCAAGGCCAACGATTCCTGCACCGAGGATTATGTCTTTGATCTCCTGGGGGGATAATGATTCCATCTCGCCCTTTGGCTGAACTTCTTCGCTCAAGGTTTCTTCCATGTCGTTTTTAATGACTACCGACATAACCTTCTGACCGTTAGGGTGTAGCCTAGGTTCCACTGCCACAACCTGTCCCGAAACGCTGGAGTGAATCGGCGCAGATACAAATCCACTGGCTTCACCGATTTTTTGACCCTTCTTTACCAAGTCTCCTTTTTTTACTATCGGATTACAAGGAGCTCCAATATGCAATGACATCGGTATCACTACGGTTTCCGGGGGACTTGCTGATTTTAACGGTTTGTCTTTCGTCAACTCTTTTCTATAAGGTGGGTGTATCCCTCCCCTAAAAGTTGAATGTTTAATGTCCATTTCTTAAACACCTCGCATTATATGAATATTGTATACAGTTTTTCGACTTCCACATTATATCATACTATTAATTCTTTTGTTTGTTAATAATAAGACGTGTGCGGCGAGCCGATTGTTCTAATTTTAATACAACATGCTGAATAAATAAAGCTTTTTTCAAGATAATTAAATTATATTAGCTTTATTCCGAACATTTTCTTGTTTTAATGTAATTATGTACGGTTTACTATTTCTTGAATGATAAATTGTAAACGATGTGCAGTCTATGCACCAAAAAAACATCCTTGTTTTTAATAATAAAGTTTTTATCCTGTTTTATTAAACTTGATTTTTGTTCTTTTTGCACATAATCTTAAAAGAACTTTGTTCATCAAGAACAAAGCTCTTTTAATTCTTCTTCAACGTGGTTTTTAATCCAACTGACGACCTGAATGTTGTCCAGAGGAACCTTCTCTCCTATCATATTACGTATTTCTCTCGTGTCTAGTATGAATTTTTTTTCTCTATAGGAATGTTCGTAAATTAAATTCGCATCGCTTAGTCCAAGCACCAATGACGTTATGGTCTTAGGCATGTCCCCCAAAGGAGCTCTGTCTATGTGATCGTATTTAAACTTCACCTTAACCGCCGTTCCCATACCAACCTTGGACAATATGTCCAAGCTTCCTTCACACTGTTTTGCAGCGGCTTCAAATAAGGAAATGCCCAGACCTACAGGTCTGGTCGTCCGACTGGTGACAAAGGGGTTTTTCACATTTTCCAAAACATCCTTGGGTATACCCTTGCCGTTGTCTACGATTCTTATCTTTAATAGATTTTTGTCTACATCTTCGTTTATAGACAGCTTTATAAGGCTCGCATCTCCTCGTATGGAGTTTTCCACGATATCCATTATGTGAAGAGAGAGTTCTTTCATTTAATCACACCTTTTAAATTGTAAGATTTAAGTATTTCATGGATTATTTAAAGGTCTTTCGCTTTCTGCTTTCCCTCTTTTAACTTTCCAATGATTGCTTCAGGGGTATTTTCATCCAAGTGCATGAAAAATTCCCTTTCAAGTATCTGATGAAGGTAGTGGGCATCAGAAGATCTTAATATCCTGTATTTCGCCGCAATCATATCAATTAAAGGATTCTGTCCCTTTTTATACATTGATGACAATTCCACTGTTTTGATATCAAGCTCATCGGGTATGAATCCCAAATTTGAAACGATACTGAAGCTCCTTCTGTCGATATGAGCTGGAACGATTACGCCGCCTAGGTCTTTGGCTAATTCATCCAAGCGGCTGATGGTTATATCCACTGAGTTTATCAGCAGCTTCTCCACTTTTCCCGATTCTTCGTCAAACTCATTTAATTCCAATTGTTGCCCAAAAAGCTTCTCGTCATTTTTTATATCGGGAAGCTTTTTATAAAGATAATCCCCAAACTCCATAGCATCCTCAACCCTGTTGAAATATGCCAGGGCATGAATTTCCTCTTTTGTATTGACTTCTATTCCCGGAACCAATGTAAGCCCTGATTTTCTAGCTACCTTTGCCACTGTCGGAAGATTCCTTCCGCTGTTGTGGTCTGCAACGGCTATTGCATCAAGCCCCTTCAGCAACGACATGTTGACGATGTTATTAGGCGTCATATCTAAATCGCCGCAAGGCGACAAGCACGAATGTATATGCAGGTCCACTGCGAATGCTTTTAAGTCCATGATTAAATTGCGTCTTTAAACAGGCAGGCTATTTCATATGCATCAAGAGAAGTGCTTAAAATTGGTATGTCTTCCTCCAGTGCTTTCTTTGCAGTATTTTCATCCGGTTTAAGATCCTCCGGCAATATGATGCAGCTCATTTCCAATAAAACTGCCACTGCCACTATGTTCATATGTGTCTGAACGGTAATCCAAGCGCATTTTTTATCCGCATGAGACATTACCCAGCTCAACAAATCTCCTATGTATACATTCTCGATGGTTTTTTCAAGATCCACCCCTTGGTTTTCCAGAGTGAATCTTTTGGTTTCCAACAATTCTTTAACAGTCAACATCAGTCATCCCTTTCATCCTCTTCTTTGTCTTTCATAACCGGCACTACTTTTTCGGACAGGTCATACATCAGCTTTGAAAGCTCGTTGATGGCCTCCCTGAGCACGAAGATGCAGTCAACCTCGCTTGCCTGCCCCCTTACTATGTCTTCAGCCAATGCTCTGCACCCGGGAGCTCCGCATGAGCCGCAGTCGATGCCCGGCAATGTATTTTCAATCTTATCCATTGTCTCCATTTTCTTAATGGATTCCTGAATATCCGAATCAAGAGGGGTCTCAGGCATCGGGAATATCTCCCCTTCCCTGTCCAGCAATCCGGATTTGTAAGCCTTCATTATCATTTCATCGGTAATATCGTTTTCTCCAGTCTTTTTTTCAGAGAATCTGTCCATGATTCTCTTTTTTGCAATGAAAGTATTCTCGACTGTAAGGCACCCTCCTACGCAACCTCCTATACAGGCCAGGCCTTCGAAAAAATCCAGTTCTCTCAAGCGCCCGTTTTCGATTTCCTCTAAAACGCTGATTACATTATGAATTCCATCTACGTTTATTATCTGTTTATCAGAAATGTAGCTGGATTCTCCACCGGTGTGGGCCCATATGAGGCCTCTGCCTGTAGAGTGTTGCAGGTCTTCTTCTTCAACTTTGTCGATTCGATCCAGTATTTCAGGATAAATCTCCGCTATGGATATGGATGCATCTATGCTGGAAAGGCTGTTGTCCCAGGGTATGTAGCTGTGAATTGTAGTTGCCTTGGCTGCACAGGGGGTTATAAATATCAAACCTATTTCTTCGTCTTTAAGTCCCTTCTCCCTTTTGAGCCTGCTGCGCACCAACCTTGCCGTAACCTCCATTGGAGATTCCAGGTGAACCAGATTCGGTATCAACTCGGGAAATCTTACCTGTATCATTCTCACTACAGCAGGACATGCAGATGATATCAGGGGCTTTTTGACGTCCTTTTCCATCAGTTCGTATTTAAGCGCTTCTCCAACTATCTCAGCTCCGTATGCAACTTCCTGAACCTCGTCAAATCCGATTTTCTTCAAGGCAGTAAGTATCCTGTTGATGCTGATTTTCTTTTTAAATTGTGCAATAGTGGTCGGCGCAGGCAAAGCTACGGTATACTTGTAATTTTTAAGTATCTCAAGTTTGTCAGTGACTGCATTTTTGGCATGATAAGGACATACCCTTATGCACTCTCCACAGTCTATGCACCTTTCCTTGATTATCGTCGCCTTTCCCTTTCTTACCCTTATTGCCTGGGTGGGACAATTTCTAAGGCAAGTTGTGCATCCCTTGCATTTGCTCTTATCCAAAACCACCGAGTGGTAGTATTCGTTATTCATTTGAATCACCATCTTCATAATTTAAATATCATTTTTATTTTAGTTCCTTCAGATATTTTTGACTCGATAAAGAACTCGTCGGCGCATTTTTTCATGTTTGGAAGGCCCATGCCCGCGCCAAAACCCATCTCCCGGATTTCAGCCGTTGCCGTCGACCATCCTTCCGTCATCGCAAGTTCAACGTTTTCAATTCCCGGACCAAAGTCCTCGGTCGCTACGATGACCTTGTCGGAGTTGACGCTTAAATACATCTTTCCACCTTTTGAGTGGATTGCGATATTCATCTCCGCCTCATATGACGCAATGGCGATCCTCCGAACCACGGAGGTGTCCACTCCAATTTGTTGCAGAGTTCTTTTTATGCTTCTTGAAGCGTCACCGGCGGCGGCAAAGTCTCTGCTCCCAACTTGATAGTCCATTTCATAGATGCTATTCATAAGATCTGTCTCCAAGTCCTTCCTTGTAAAGCTTGCCGCATGCTTCATACAAAGGCAGCCTGGTTTTCATAATCACCATGTCCAGTTCATCCGCCTCCTGAACCATCTCCACTGCAGGGGTTTTATCCCTCACGAAAACGAGACATTGGATGTTTGCCATTTCTGCGGTCTTAAGAACATGAATATTCGTAAGCCCAGTCAACAGGACTACGTCTTCTTTGGCAAACCTTAGAACATCGCTCATAAGGTCGCAGCCGCAGGCTAGAGAAATCTCGTCGCTGAGCTTGTCTCCTCCGCAGAGAATCTCTGCATCTAAAATACTTTTGATTTCATGTAGCTTCATAAGTTTCCTCCCAAATATAGGTATACCTATATTGTAACTGAGTTAAGTATTTAACACAATAGGCAAAACGATGGGCTTATATCTTTCGATACTGCCTGTTAGGGCGCTTGTGCCATGCATCTTATTTACCCAGAGCTTCCTCTGCATTGTAAGAGCTTCTTACAAAGGGGGAAGATGCTACATACTTAAATCCCATATCCAGTGCGATCAGCCTGTATTCTTCGAATACGTCCGGATGAACGAACTCTACAACTTCGTGGTGGCTTTGAGATGGTCTTAAATATTGACCTATCGTCACAAAATCACAATCAACATTTTTCAAATCCTCTAGAACCTTCAAAACTTGGTGTTTTTTCTCTCCAAGACCGAGCATTATTCCCGATTTTGTATAGATTTCAGGATCCATACCCTTAACTCTCTTCAAAAGCTCAAGGCTTCTTTCATACTCTGCCATGGGACGTACCTCATCATAAAGCTCCGGCACTGTTTCAAGGTTGTGATTGATTATATGAGGATTGGCCGCTACCACTGTTTTCAGATCCTCATATGATCCTTCAAAGTCCGGTATCAATACCTCTACGATAACATCTGTATCTCTTTTTTTGATTTCTTCGATAACCTTCGCAAAATGCCCTGAGCCTCCGTCAGGAAGATCATCCCTAGTAACTGATGTTATTACCACGTGCTTCATCTTCATTTCTTTTATAGCCTTGCCGATATTGACTGGTTCCATCGGGTCCACATGACCCGGCTCTCCTTTGGAAACATTGCAGAAAGTACAGTTTCTTGTGCATATGCTGCCCAGTATCATAAAAGTCGCTCTCTTTTTGCTAAAGCATTCTCCTCTGTTCGGGCAGTTTGCCTCATCGCAGACAGTATTAAGCCCCAGATCCTTTAGCAGCTTTTCGACCTCTTCTGAGTGACCCGTCTTCCTAAAGGGGATTTTTAGCCAATCCGGCTTTATTTCTCTTTTTGTATCAGACATGTTTTTTTACCTCGCTTAATGTAATATCTTCAAGAGTGGCGTCAAATACTTTTTCAAAGTACTCCACCACCTGTTTTTTTGCATCCGTCATTGATATTTTTTTGCCAGTGAGCATCTCCAACGACACAGGTGTTCTGTCTGTTAATCCACAGGGATTGATCAGTTTGAAATGCTCCATATTGGTGCTCACGTTGTACGCAAAGCCATGCATGGTTACCATGTGCTTTACATGTATGCCGATTGCAGTGATCTTTTCTTTGCCTATCCATACGCCTGTATATTCCTTGTTTTCTTTATGAGCGTTTATGTTGTATTCGTTTTTTAAAAGTTGAATGAATATCTCAAGCAGATTATCGAGATAGTCTTTGGCGCTTATATTGGCTTTTTTTAGATTGATTATGGGATAACCTACGATCTGCCCAGGACCGTGATATGTGACATCTCCACCCCGGTTGCTCGAATGTATTTCTATCCCCATGTTCTCAAGCAATTCCTTCCCTGCTAGTATATGTTCGTCATTTCCCCTGCAGCCAAGCGTTATCACCGGCTTGTGTTCAGTAAGTATCAGGGTATCTTTAATGAGCTCGTTTTCACGAAGCTCCCTTATCTTTTTTTGCAGCTCAAGGCACGACCCATATTCTGTCAATCCTAAATCAAGCAAGTTCATCTCCATGTGGATTACTCCTTTATTATGTAAAATTTACCAGTCTTTGGATAAAAAAATGGTGCGAAGGGGGGGACTTGAACCCCCACGGAATTTCTTCCACATGCCCCTCAAGCATGCGCGTCTGCCAGTTCCGCCACCCTCGCACATTAAATCTAAATACTTAGCCTCACGGCTTTAAGGTACAAGAAATATTATAAACTCAAACTCTGGAATTGACAAGTCTATTTTAAAATAAATTGCGCCACATCAAAAAAACACCTTCTCTTAATTCCTTTAATGTGCCGTCATTCCATATAACTATGTCGGCGTATCTTTCCTTCTCATCCCCCGACATCTGTGCATCCACTCTTCGAATAGCCTCCTCAATGGAAAATTCATTTCTATCCATGATCCTTTGAAGCTGAGCCTCCCTTGAGGCTCTGACTAAAACTACTACGTCCACCCTGTCCATGAGGGATGCCTCTATGAGAAGGGGACAATCATATGCCACATATCCCCCTCCCATCCTTTCACATCTTGCAATCTGGATCTTATATAATCTGTCCACCTCTGGGTGCACTATCGAATTTAAAATCTTTCTTTTAATTTTATCTTGAAAAATCATATCTCCCAAGGCTTTTCGGTTTAAGGACCCCTCTGCATTAATTACACCGCGGCCGAACTGTTTTTCTATCCTCGCAAGTCCTTCTGACCCGGGTTCCACGGCTTTTCTTGCGAGTTCATCCGCATCGATAACGTCTATATTGAGATCTTCCCTGAATATTTTTGACACCGAGCTTTTGCCTGTTCCTATCCCTCCGGTAATTCCTATAATCTTCATGTGGCTGCTCCGCTACATGTCGCTTTCATAAAAAGCCTTGAAGGCCTTATACAACATGTAAATATCGCCTTTCGAAGAGATTTCCCACGGGGAATGCATGCTAAGAAGCCCGATTCCGCAATCTATTACATCCATCCCAAAAGCTGCCGGGATGAAAGCAATTGTTCCGCCTCCGCCCATGTCCACTTTTCCAAGTTCGCCTACCTGCCATAATATTTTGTTTTTATTAAAAAGGCTTCTAATCTCAGCCATAAATTCTGCATGAGCGTCGTTGCTGGAGCTTTTGCCCCTGACCCCCGTATACTTGGTTATGGCAACCCCTTCTCCGAGATATACAGCATTGTATTTGTCATGAGTATTCGCAAAATTAGGATCCACGGCTGCATTGACATCCGCGGAAAGAAACTTCGAGTTTTGAAGAGATCTTCTAATTGCCATGTCCGGATTTTTATCCGCAGTGAGGCTTAATATCTCATATACAAAATTTTCGAAAAATTTCGAGCTCATGCTCGTGTCTCCCACGCTTCCTATTTCTTCTTTATCCGCAAATATCGCGAATATCGACTTCTTGTGATTTTCTGCGTCAAAAATCGCCTTTAGGGAAGTATACGCGCAAACCCTGTCGTCTTGACCATATCCACCTATCATGCTTCTGTCCATGCCTGCATCACGTGCTTGTCCCGCAGGAACTACTTCAAGCTCGGCAGATGTGAAATCCTCCTCTATGATTCCGTATTTTTCATGAAGCATTAAAAGGACATTGTACTTGAATCGTTCCTTTTCTTCCTTGTCTTCGAACGGAATGCTTCCTATTAGAAGGTTTAACATTTCACCTTCTACAGCATCACCCAGTTTTTTTACCATCATGTCCTTGGATAAATGCGGAAGCAGATCGGTGATAAAAAACACCGGATCCTTTTCATCTTCTCCAATGGATATTTTTATTGCATTCCCATCTTCTTTAATTATGGTTCCGTGGATTGCCAGTGGCGTTGTTATCCATTGATACTTCTTTATTCCACCGTAATAATGGGTTTTAAAAAAACTAAGTTTGCCGTCTTCGTACAAGGGTGATTGTTTCAAATCAAGCCTGGGTGCATCGATATGTGATCCAACCATCAGGAATCCTTTTTCCGGATTCACTCCTCCCATTTTGAACATCACTACCTGTTTGCCCTTGTATAGGGAATATACCTTATCTCCAGGCTTTAATGTCAGGTTGTTATCGATATAATGGTCTATGGATTTAAAACCCTCTTTTTCCGCTAGAGCAGTTATATGCTCTGCCGCCTCTCTTTCCGTCTTGCTCTTATCTAGAAAGAGCTTATAACCGTCACAAAACACAAACGCATCGTCTTTTTCGCCCTCCAACACATCCCACACGTTTAGGCTCTGTCTTTTAAGTTTTAATTTATCTGTTTCCATAATCCGCCCCCCTAATCGACTATTTCAATATTGTCCAACTGTTGTTTGAAATTTTTTCTGAAATTTTCAAGATATTCTTCCCTCAATTGCTTTTGCTCCTTGGCTTCTTCTTCCGTAAGCCCAGATGCTTTTTTTTTGTTTGCCAGCTCGTTGATCCTTTTTATTTTATCTTCGCTTAACATATCGTTCCTCCAAAATATTCTTATCCCAACATTATACCATATTAGAGTTTTTTTTAAATAATAACCTTTTTTACGCACAAAAAACCAAGCACCCTTTCCTTGAGGCTTGGTTTAAGTCAACCTTACTATACTTTTATCAACCTTCGAATTCGGATTCAACTAGCGCACACAAAGCATTTAGTGCTTCTTCCTCGTCCGATCCGCTGGCTTCGATTATTATCTCCGTTCCCTTGTCAACCCCTAAAACCATGACGCCCATTATACTCTTCGCACTGACTGTGGCAGTGTCTTTTTTTATATAAATATTACTTTTGAATCTGTTGGCTAGTTCAACAAACTTAGACGCCGGCCTTGCATGAAGACCTAGCTTGTTGGTAACCACCACGCTTTTGTAAACCATTACACCACCCCTTTGAAAATATGCCTCTTCTAACGCTATCTTAATTATACATGTTATTTAAGTTTTATCAAATATTTATTGAAAATTTAATATCGATATTTCAATTTTACCGTACTGTGGTATAATATAAACATGAATTTGGAGGTGAACAGCAATGAAAATCACAAAAGATATGGATATCATGTCCGCGGTTAACAATTTTCCGGAAACCGTTGACGTTTTTCAAAGATTTGGAATGCATTGCTTCGGGTGCATGGCTGCAAGATTTGAAAACATCGAGCAAGGTGCAGCGGCACACGGAATCGATGTAGATGTGTTGCTAGAAGCTTTAAACGAAGTTGCAAAATAAGCTTTAATCTCAACAAAAATAAAGTACACCCAGATGTTAGCTGCAAGCTAGTATCCGAGGTGTACTTTTTTATAAGTGATATCTTATACCTATATATCTCCAGGCAGCAGCTTGTTTAGAACTATGCCTAAAAATGCGGCTATCGCCAGTCCTGAAACCGACAGCGTACCACCTATGAAGATATTGTCAATTGCAATTCCCGCAACTAATATCAATGACGCGATTATAAGGTTCCTGCTGTGGGCAAAATCAAGTTTTGCTTCAACCATGGTCCTTACGCCAACGCTTGCGATCATTCCGAAAAGAATTATGCTGACTCCGCCCATGACCGCAGTTGGTATTGAGTTGATCAAAGCTCCAAACTTTCCGATCATGCTCAGTATCACTGCAAATACAGCTGCAATCCTTAAAACTGAGGGATCGTATACCTTGGTTACAGCCAATACTCCGGTATTCTCACTGTAAGTAGTATTTGCAGGTCCTCCTAGAATACCCGCAACAATAGTAGCAAGTCCATCGCCGAGCATGGTCTTATGAACTCCCGGATCCTTAAAGAAATCCTTGCCTACAACCGATCCGTTTGTGACTATATCCCCAAAGTGCTCTATGAATATTACCATTGCTATAGGAGCTATCGCTGTAATCCCCGCCATGCTGAATTCCGGCATCGTCGTTATGCTCTGCCATGAGCCTTGGGACATCCCAAACCATCCCGCCTGGGATATGGTGCTGAAATCTACGACTCCCATCAGACCGGCTGCAATGTAGCCTACGATTACTGATATAAGTATAGGCACTAGCTTGAAGAACCCCTTTGCAAAAATCGATACTGCGATCATCGTTAGTATTACTATAGAAGCAATTAGTATGGATAGGGTATCCACCGTGCCTGTTTGCGTAGCTGCGTCGTAGGAATATCCCGCCATACTGAGGGCTACCGGACTTAATCTAAGCCCGATGACTATGATGACCGGTCCTGTAACGATTGGCGGGAAAAAAGATCTTACCTTGTCCGCCCCTGCAACCTGAATTATCAGTGACATGATTATATAAACTATTCCTGCTCCAATGACTCCACCCTTGACAGCCCCGATTCCGTATTGGGACAATGTCATTGCCAGAGCACCTATAAATGCAAAACTAGAACCTAAAAATACCGGTACCTTTTTTCCTGTAACATAATGAAAAATCAAAGTCCCCAACCCTGCGCTCAAGAGGGCTACTGAAGTATCCAGCCCTGTAAGAATCGGCACTAGGACTGTGGCGCCGAACATTGCTAAAAGGTGCTGAAAACCCAAAACCGCTTTTTTGCCTCTGCTGATAGTATTCATTCTTCTCCTCCTTCAAATTTGGTCAATATGACCACGTCTTTTCCATCTTGCTCCTTGAGCAAGACATGAATCATTTCTTCCCGGGAAGTAGGTACGTTTTTGCCGGTATAATCGGGTCTTATGGGAAGCTCCCTATGACCCCTGTCAACTATTACCGCGAGCTGTATCTTTTGTGGCCTTCCTGCATCCATGACCGCGTTTATTGCTGCTCTGCATGTTCTGCCGGTATAAATAACATCGTCCACCAAAACTACGTTTTTGTCCTTAACTTCCAAATCAATGTGGCTTCTTGATATGCCGTTTTCCTCCTTGGCTCTGTCGTCCCTGTACTCGGTGATATCCACCGACCCAAGCTCAACCTTGGAGCTTTCAAAGGACTCTATGTTGTCAGCAATTCTTTTTGCTATCGGCATTCCTCTTGTTTTTATGCCTAAGATGACGAGATCCTTTGTTCCTTTATTCTTCTCCACAATCTCATGGGAAATTCGGGTAATCGCCCTGTTTAAAGCGCTTGAATCCATAATTTCAATAATGTTTGACATGTATCTCACCTCTTTCGGCGCAAAAAAAATCTTTCTACGGCATGGTAAAAAGATTCGCGCAAACAAAATATGCATCACCTTGCCAGCCTCACAGGACCAAATTAAAGGTAAATTCCTTAATATAGTTTACATTAAAAATTAAAGCCTGTAAAGATATATCGTCATCCTACACCATTGTATTTATTACATCCAGCATATCGTCTGCAGTTGTCACTGATTTTGCATTTACTTGGTATACCCTCTGTGTGACTATCATTTCTGCCATGGTTTTTCCCATGTCCACGTTCGATCCCTCAAGCATTCTTTGCCTAATCTCTCCAAAACCTTCGTCCTCTGCCGAGTTGTACAAAGGCAAGCCAGGCTGTTGAATAAATCTCCCCTCGCCTACAGATACAAGTTCGTCATTATTGCCCGGGGAATATAAAATAATTCGTCCAAGCTCTAGATATCCACCTTCATCGTCTTTGCTGCCAACAACTCCTTGCCCGCTCACTGAATAACCTTCCCCCGCCGGCCACTGATCGTATGGCACAAATAACTCCATGGCCAATAGGTTTCCGTTGTCGTCGGTTATGGAATTGTCCGCATTTTTGTGAAACCCACCGTTTCTGGTAAGCATCATTTCTCCTTCAGGAGACACCACTCCAAAGAATCCCCTTCCCTCAACAGCTAAATGAAAATCCCCAGCAGAAGGAACAATGTTTCCCTGAATAAAATCTGTCTTTGAAAAAACCGTTTTTGATCCCGCATTTATCCCGGAATTTTGTGCATTTGCAGAGACCTCCACCTGGTTGTCCCCAATTTCATTCATAAGAAGCTGGCTAAAATTAACCTGCTTCTTCTTATAACCCTCCGTCGTGGAGTTCGCAATCTGGTCCGCTGTGTTGTCCATGACCTTTTGCGCGCTTCTCATTCCTGATTTTCCTATATTCAAGCCGGTATACATTACAAATCACCCTAGTTCCTTCCGATTTCATTTACAGTTTTTTGAAGAGTGTCATTTAGCACCCTCAACGTCCTCTGGTTGGATTCAAATTCTCTGGATACTTCCATCATTTTGACTATTTCATCCAAGATATTAACATTTGAAGCCTCTAGATAACCTTGTTTCACCTCGCCATCGCCAATTTCAAAATCAGCTCCACCGGGGGAAAACACACCTTCTCCCAACAATTCAAAATCCCCGTAATCGGGGTAATCAACCACCATAACTCTTGTGGCGCCGCCATTTATATATCCCTTCGTATCCACGGTGAAATTGTCATTTTCGATATATATTTCCAAGGCATTTCCTCCTGAATCCATTCCCAGTACAGGATTGCCCTCCATAGTTACCAGTCTCTGCTGTTGGTCTATTTTAAAATTGCCGTTTCTTGTCAAGCCCATCTGTCCATTTTCAAGTTCGATGGTAAAAAAACCTCGTCCCGATATTGACAAATCGGTTCTAATTCCCGTTTCATTAAGTATCCCCTGAGTAAATGTAGTGTAAGCCCCATCTATTTCAGTGCCAAAGTTAATGCTGCCCAGATCAACCCGCCTGTCATTGTCCCTTCCCCCAGCCTGGTTGTACAAATCGTATTCCTGCATGGTACGGTGAATCAGCTGCTGGAATTTGTATCCCGGAGTATTGGCATTTGCAGCATTGGCAGAATTGTTCTCCTGCTTCTTTTGCAGCACGTTCATCTGCCTGCTGACATTATATAAGCTTCTTATGATCATATTATTATTCCCCTCCGTTTATCAGGACTCTAATTTCTTCGGGATAAACCATACCCATAGTCCGTGCCTTTTCTTCGATTCTGAAATTCACGCCTGCCATAAATGCCATGTTCATCAATACAGCAGATATCATAATCCCCGCACCCAATGATATGAGTATTTCAGGCTTTATTGCAAATAGTTTTTGGATAAGTCTTTTAATAATAAAACCTCCCCTTTTTTCATTCCGGTCTTTTTTGCTATCTCTGTAACATTCAAACCCTGGTTTTGATATTCCAGGATTATTCTTATGTTGTCGGGAACTGTTTTCTTTGCCTCTATAACCTCTTCCTGTTCTGGATATTGCTTCGGTTCGGTTTCTGCAAAGTTCTTCTCCATGGTTTTTTCTCCTTCAAAAACCATCTTCTCAAAGAGGATCGACTCGATGGCCTCCAGCCTTCTCTCAATGCCGGGGTTTTCCTCTTTTTCTCTATCATTTTTATTATATAGTCCCAGACCCACTAGAGCTGATCCCAGCAGCACCAAAAAATAAAACAAAAAATCAGTCCTTTCCGTCGTGAGAGCTCTTCCCTAGGGCTTGTCTCAGTTTCAAGATTATCTTTCCATGTATCTGAGAAACCCTGGGAATGGAAATATCCATCGCGTAAGCAATTTCCTTGAGGGTGAGCTCTTCTGTGTAATAAAGGTTCAGAATTATTTTTTCACGCTCCCCAAGATCTTCAATAGCCTTGATCAGAAGTTCGCGCCTCTCTTTTTTTATATAATCTTCTTCGGGGGTTAGTGCGCTGTCATCCTTAATTAAATCCATAAGCTGCAGATCGCTTCCATCAGAGCTGAACAAAGTCGACTCGAATGAAATACTTGACAAGTAATGAACTGTTTCGTGCAGCTTGTATAGCTCCTTTTCTCCAATTCCCAGCTCCTGGCATATTTCGTGCTCTTCAGGATTTCTCATCAATGACTGCTCCAGTTTTTCCTTTGCGCTGTAGTAACGATTCAGCTTGCCAATCCTATCCCTGGATACCCTTCCGGATCTTCTCATTTCATCTATTATGGTCCCCTTAATCCTTAGAGTAGCATATGCTTCAAATGGAACGGATTTTGTTCCATCATACTTTTTAATTGCATCTATAAGACCTATTACCCCTATTGAAAACATGTCGTCTCTGTCCATTTCGGAATCAGCTTCTATTCGGCCGACTATCCGCTTGACCAAGGGGATATGCTTTATAACCAATTCGTTGTCTGCATTGTTATAACTCATTTGAAACCTCCCCTGCTATTTTCTGGTCTGCTTCCTCATGATGACGAATACGTGGTTTATAATCTGTTCCTTTGTATCTTCATCAACGCTGTCAAACTTAATTCCGTAGAAATACTTAGTCGAGTTAGGATTAACTGTTATTTGCTTGTGAACCAGGGTCCCTGTTATTATTATAGGTTCGTTGTCTAGACAGAGCTGAAAGAGCATCTTCTGACCATCGTTGAGGTTTTCATCACATGAGAATTTCACTCCCCCCGCGCTCAGGTCAATCATTATCCCCTCTTTCATATATTTAGATATCGTCGTGACCGCTTGGGCTGTATCTGTTATCGAAGGAATCAAGTCCAATATAAATTTGTTGGTAGTATAATTTAGCGGAGCGCTGCATGAAACCCTGACGTTTTCCCTCCGCTGAATATTCTTGAAACCGGCAAGGTCTGTCAATGTATAGGTCGGAACCCCTCCTGTAACCCGGTCTGCCACCACAGCCTCAAAAATCACAGCCTTGTTCTTATCAAACACGACGGCTTTAACCTTCTCGCCTTTGTGAAATAGCTTGAACCGTTTGTCATCAGCAGGAATGGAAAAATCAATGGTCCTGTCTGTTTTGTCCATAACCATGCCTTGTGTCGTATTTCCATCTTCGCTTATAATCTCGATTTTTCCATTTAATCTAATCATGTCCATTCCATCACCTGCTTATGATCCAAATATTTTAATAAACCTGTTTCCCAGTTGTTTTATAGTTGAAATGTTTCTTTCATATGAAGATTTTTCTAGTATGTTTTCGGCAATGCTTTTGATATTTCCGCTCGCCAGCGCATTGGGGTGGGAGATGACTACCGGTATCTGATCCATTATAGCCTTTTCAACCCGGGCATCGTCAAATATATATCCGCAGTTTTCGATATCTATATTTAAAAATTCCTTTGAAGTCCTTTGAAGCTTTTCGAATGCTTCATCTCCAGATTTCAAATCGCTTACCTTATTTACTATTACCTTAGCCGAGGGCTTAAGCTCATAAAAACTCATGGCCTTGAGCACCCTGTATGCATCCGTAATCGCCGTGGGCTCAGGTGTAGTCACCATTATCACCTCGTGGGCAAAGGTTATGAAGCTTAAGGATTCTTTGCTGATGCCCGCGCCGTTGTCGATTATCAGCACATCAAACTGCCCGAGCTCTAAAAGTTCGCCTATGAAGCTTTGCTGCCTGCCTTGATCGAATGTTTCCATCTTTAAGAGCCCCGCTCCTCCGGATATGGCCTTTATTCCACCGGGACCGTCATAGATTATTTTATCCAGGTCTACTCCGTCATCTATGTGATCGAATAGGTCGTATTTGTATTTTATGCCCATAAGGATATCAGCATTGGTCATTCCAATGTCTGCGTCCATGACCAAAACCTTTTTGCCCATTTGGGCCATGGAAATTGCAAGGTTGACGCTGACATTCGTCTTTCCGACTCCCCCTTTTCCACTCACCACTGAATATATTTTCACATAGGAATCATCTTTGTCCATTTGAATTCCCTTTGTTTTCATTATCAATTGCCTTAAAGACTCCGCCTGATCAATCATTCGCCAGTTCACTCCATAAATATGATAGTACGCTATCCAGAGAAGACTCCTCTATATCCTCCGGTACGTTTTGACCAAAACAGAAATACTGAATTGGAAGTACGTTGTTTTCGATTATGTTCCAGAAATTTTTATAGTTTTTGACTTCATCGAATTTTGTGAGGATCATAGAGCGGTAATTCAATTCTTTGTACTTCTTAAGAACAGAATTATTGGTGTCCACATCTGCAGACATGCTTATTACCAGATAATTGTTTTTATCTTCATCTATTTCATCCAAATACTTTTTGATTTCATCTATTCTGTCCTCGTTTTTGGGGCTCGCTCCAACTGTATCTACTAAAATCATATCACAATAGCTTAGCCTGGAAATCTTTTTTTTCATTTCTTTTGGTTCGCTTACAGTTTCGCATGGAATTCCCAAAATTCCCGCATATGTTTTAAGCTGTTCTACAGCGGCAATTCGATAAGTATCGATTGTTATGAGTCCCACCTTTTTATTGTTCTGAAGGTATTCCTTGGATGCTATCTTGGCGATCGTCGTCGTCTTTCCCACCCCTGTGGGCCCAGTGAATACGTTGATCTTTCCGAGTTTCATCTCTTTGAAAAATGCATTTTCCATATAGATTTCACTAATAAAATTTTTTACCTCTTCAAAAGTAACATCATTTTCAGATAGAGCATGCCTGTGGCAGTAGTCCCTCCACCTATCAAGAACTATTTTCTGCTTCCCAAAGACCCTCTCAAGCTTTTTGGAGTTCGTGTTATTTGCATGAGCTTGAGATTTACGCAGTATATCCCTATCCATGACGACCTTTTGTATCTCCTCTTTTTGGCTTGTATTCTTTTCGTGAATATCTTCCTCGATTGCGATGGTGACCTCCAGTTTTTTCTTTCTGAAAGGATTGAACCACCTTCCCGGCCTTACTTTCTTTTGGCTGATTATTATCGCTTCTTTGCCTAGTTCGTATTTTGCCCTTACCAATGCTTCTCTCATGTCATTTACTATGTATTTTCTGATAATCAACGAAACTCCACCATCCCTACAGCTTCTATTTGAATGTCGTTTGGTATTTCATTCAACGACAGTATCCCAATATCGGGAAAGGTTATCGAAATAAGATTTTTAAGTGCGGTCCTAACCTTGGGAGAAGCCAATATGACTGACTGGTAACCCTTCATCATCGACTCATCCGTCGCTCTTTTTATGCCGTCAAAAATCCTTGTTATCATATCCGGGTCGAGAACCGGTATGGATCCAGATATGGATTTTTGAATATTTGAACCTATTAGGTCCTCTAGCTGAGAATCTATTGTTATCACCTTGAGCTCACCGTTTTGGTCTAGGTAATCCTTGACGATCGTCCTTTGCATACCATGCCTTACATGCTCAGTTAAAACTTCAGTATCCTTTATCGACAGCCCCTGGTCAGCCAATATCTCCAATATGGTCACAAGGTCTGTGATCGGAACATTTTCCTTTAATAAATTCTGCAAAACCTTCTGAACTTCTCCCAGGGTCAGGATATCCGGGATGAGCTCCTCCACTATTACACCATAGTTGCCCTTCAGCTCCTCTATCAGCTCTTTTGTCTCCTGTCTGCCTAAAAGCTCATGGCTGTGTTTTTTAAGCACTTCTTTGAGATGGGTCACTAAAACCGTTACAGGCTCAACTATGGTATACCCGGCAAGATCTGCCTTCTCCTTGTCCTTTTCATCTATCCAGATGGCCGCCAAACCAAATGCCGGCTCTGTGGTGGGAATCCCTTCGAGTTTGAAATCCGAAGTGCCTGGATCTATTACAAGGTACTTGTTTACATATATCTCTCCGGCTGCTATGCGGTTGCCCTTTATTTTAAGAACATACTCATTGGGATCCAGCTGAAGGTTATCTCTTATTCTTATTGGATTTATCAATATACCCATCTCTGTAGCGCATTGCCTTCTGATCGAGGTAATATGTCCAACCAGGTTTCCTTCAGAGCCCTCATCCACCATGGATATCAGCCCGTATCCGATTTCAAGGGAAATAGGCTCCACCTGGTAAGATTTGACCGTTTCTTCCGCTTCCTTCACATGGCCGGCAGCAGAGATCTGCTCCCTCTGGACTTTGTTTTTTTCTTCCGCCTTGTCGTTTTCAAATATCAAATAACCTGAAACCCCGAGTATCGACGCGAAGACAAAAAACGGCGCGGATGGAAATGCAGGTATCATTCCAATCGCAAATATAACTATGGCGCCTATTCCCATTACCTTCCATGTTGAAAAAAGCTCATCAGAAAGAGTAGAGCCAAAGCTCTTGTCATTACCGGATCTAGTGACGATTATGCCGGCAGCAACGCTTATCAACAGGGATGGAATCTGGCTGACAAGTCCGTCCCCGATAGTAAGCCTGCCAAAACGGTCCAGCGCTTCCATCACCGATAGGCCTCCCTGAACTGAAAATATAATGATTCCACCTGTAAGGTTTATCAGCGTTATCACTATTCCTGCAATGGCATCCCCTTTTACAAACTTGCTGGCACCGTCCATGGAACCGTAAAAGTCCGCTTCTCTCTGCAGGTCTATCCGCCTTTGTTTTGCCATCTCTTCGTTTATCGTTCCGGAATTAAGATCCGCATCTATCGCCATCTGCTTTCCGGGCATGGCATCTAAGGTAAATCTTGCCCCAACCTCTGAAACCCTGCCTGCACCATTTGTTACGACTATCATCTGGACGATGGTTATGATTACAAATATTACTCCGCCAACGACGTAGTTGCTTCCTGTAACGAATGTCGCAAAGGCGTTTATGACTTCGCCTGCAGCTCCTTGGCTCAGTATAAGCCTGGTAGATGATATATTGAGCCCCAGCCTGAACATTGTCATGATAAGGAGCATGCTTGGGAATATGGAAAATTCCAATACGCTCTTCGTAAAGAGAGTCAACAGCAGGATCATTATCGACAATGACAGATTCAGGGTAAGTAAAAGATCCAAAAGAAAACTTGGCATCGGCAGTATGATGATTGCTATTATCCCCACGACTGCAAAAGCTATCGCTATTTCAAGGTATTTATTTATGTAATTCAATACAGATCTAACCGTTTCTTGCATTTTAAGCTCCTATCTAAATCTTTCCCTTTTTGTCCTTTTCCATCTGATAAACAAGAGCCAGTATCTCCGCAACAGCCTGATACAGCTCGACGGGAACAAAATTTCCCGGCTCCACCTTTCCATACATCGTTCTTGCCAAGGGCTTGTTTTCGATTACCGGGATTTTGTTTTCAGCACCTTTGGCCTTTATCTTTTGAGCCATGTAGTCTACCCCTTTCGCGGTGACGACAGGCGCCTTATCCACACCCTGACGGTATCTCAAGGCTATCGCAATGTGTGTTGGATTTGCTATTATTACGTCGGAGGTCTTGACCTGGCTCATCATTCGCTGCATGGACATCTCCCTCTGCCTTTGCTGTCTTGCAGATTTAATCTTGGGATCTCCTTCCATTTGCTTGTACTCGTCCTTTATTTCCTGTTTGGTCATCTTAAGATTCTTTTTAAATTCCCGTTTTTGAAATATAAAATCTATTATACCTAGAATAATCATCAATGCGGCTATATTAATGCTCAGCCCCCTTACGACTCCTATAAAGAAAGGAAACAGCTTTTCGGTCCCTAATTGCCCCGCATTTACTACCTGCATTATTATCCTTGAGAGGCCTTTATAGGTTATAAAACTAACCACCACAAGCTTTAAAATGCTCTTGAACAGGTTGAATATGGCCTTTGAGGAGAATATGTTCTTGAATCCCTCTATGGGATTGAGCCTTTTAAAATCCGGTTTGATAGGCTCTACCGAAAATATGAATCCTACCTGGGCTAAATTTGTCACTATCCCTGAAAATACCGCTATAACTCCAAATGGCATAAATATCATAAAAAACCGCATCACCCCTTGAATCAGTATGGCGCCTGCAAGCCTGGGACTTAAGCTATATACATCTGTACGCAAAGTTGCTCTTATCATTTCAAATGAGCTGGCAAAAAGATGCTGCCCCAAAACACCCAAAAATATGGCAAAAATCAAGAACGACACTGCCGAGTTAAGATCTCCGCTCTTTGCTGTTTGACCCTTTTTCTTGCTGTCTCTTAGCCGTTTGGGGGTAGCCTCTTCTGTTTTTGAATGCTTGTCCTGCATTTAAAATCTCCTATCTAACGGAACAATCCCAAAGTTCTGTTTACATAATCACCCATCATTCCAAGGGTCTTTCCCGTAGCGCTGAACAATGAGGATATAATCACGAGAAACACCACCATGCCCACCAGAGATTTAAGGGGCATTCCCAGCATAAATACATTTATTTGAGGTACGGTCCTTGAAATCAGGCCCATCACTATATCCGTTACAAGAAGTACGATCAGCATCGGAGCCGCAATGCTGTAGGCAGTCTTAAAAGCAAAGGAAAAAACATATACCACAGCCTCGAGGTTGAAAGCTGAAAAACCCAGCTCTCCAGGGGGGGCTGCAATAAAAGAGTCAATAAGTGCTCCAAGCAAGACGTGATGGAAATTCAGTATGAAAAATACGGCTATGCTCATCCAGTAGTATACCCTGCCGTAATATGAACTGGTATTTCCTGTAGCAGGATCTAACACCGCTCCCATTGAATAGCCTACTTGAAAGTCTATCATTTGCCCTGCCATTTCAATTCCAGAAAAAACCAACTTGACTACAAATCCCATGGAAAGCCCAACTATAGTTTCCTTTATTACGCCCAGCATGAATAGTATGTCATGTTCATATACAGTGCTTTGAGGCATCTGGGAATATGCGAACCAACTCAGCACCAGGCAAAAAGCGACCTTTGATGTGTTGGGGAGGCTTTTATGGGAAAAGCCCGGCACTACTACTATAAAGGAAGTTATCCTTGCAAATATGAATAAAAACATCTGAAGTTCAAATACGAACATGGCTCTCTCCTAAAGGTTCGGTATCAGTCGCAGCAAGTCTCGAGCATAATTTGTCATCATATTCATCATGAAGCTGCCGAACAGAATAAGAGAGAATATTACAGCTATCATTTTGGGAACGAATGAAAGCGTCTGCTCCTGCACCTGTGTCGTAGCCTGCAAAACGCTAATGATGAGTCCTACCACCATAGCCACTATCAAAATAGGCGCTGCTACTGCTATTGTCGTTAAAAATGCACTTCTTAAAAGATCTAATGCCATCGTTTGATTCATGACTACCTCCTATCCAAAGCTGTTGAGCAAAGACTCCACAACCAAATACCAGCCGTCTACAAGAATGAATAAAAGCAGCTTAAAGGGCAGCGATATCATGACAGGAGGCAGCATGAACATCCCCATCGACATCAATATGCTCGAAACCACTATGTCCATGACCAAAAATGGCAAAAACAGTATGAATCCGATGCTAAAGGCCATCCTAAGCTCGCTTATGGTAAACGCCGGAACGATCACTGTGAAGGACAGATCCATTGGGTCATCAAGGTTTTCCATTTCAGCTGCTCGCATAAACAGAGCTAAATCTTTCTCCCTGGTTTGCTCCAGCATGAATCGCTTAATTGGATCTGCACCTATTTCAAATGCTTCTTCCTGAGATATCTCTTCATTTAAAAAGGGAGTCATTGCCTCATCCATTACCTGAGAGTATACAGGCTGCATGACAAACAGGGTTATAAAAAGAGCCAATCCTATAAGCACTTGATTCGGCGGAGTCTGCTGACTTCCTATGGCGTTTCTTAAAAAAGACAAGACTACCACCACTCGGGTGAAGCAAGTGGTCAGAATCAAAAATGCCGGTACAAGCGTCAATATCGTGAGGAGAATAAATACCTTAACCGTATCCACCAGTGCTTGTGGCTCGTTTTCTGCTGAGTTGAAATTTATGCCGAATTCGCTTAAGTCCAAGCCATTAGCCGATGCCTCTTGGGGAGCTAATAGGGAAATAGCCAATATGATTGTCAAAATTATTATCAAGTGCTTTTTATTCACGGTTTTTCCTCATCTGCATTAATTTATTCAAAGGATTCTCTTCAAACCTTAGGTTTCTTTCTTCTATGACCCTTTCCACCTCTAAGCTGTCTAGATCCTTTAATATCTTTACATCCCCTTGGGTTACGCTTATCAAGTGGTAAGTCCCTCCCACCTTTGCAACCGCCATGTATGATTGATTCGTCAGGGGCGTTTTTTCTACTATGGTGACGTAATTATTGCCCCCCGGCATGAGCTTTTTTCCGCCTCTTAGCACCACATAAGCCAAGCCTATAACCGCAGCCAATGCCGCTATAGTCTGCAACAAAGTGAATAATATTTCAAAATCCATCAAAACACTCCTACTGGATCAAGAAGTCCGTAAAATAGACCTCTTCAACCACTTCTTCTTCCAAGGCTTGGTTTATCTGCTTCTTAAGCTGGGCCTTGACCTTTTCCAAGCCATCTTGAGCCAACAGCTGGTTTGGAGAATAGCCCATGAGGTCGGTTATCACTACATCTCTTATCTGGCTGGTCTTCTCTTCAAGCAAAGAACCTTTTTTCTTGTCGGTGTACATCAGGGACACCTGTGTCTTGAGATAATTTGTAGTTCGTCCCTCTGAATTCAGGTTCACCACAAAGCTATCCATCTGAACTATGTATTCTTCATGCTTAACAAATCTATCGGTAACATCCGACAATTTGATTCCGGTAGCCATGAATATCACTGCCACGATACCTAAAAGGATAACCGCCGTCAATATTATTATTATGACTACCAGCTTGTTAGGTTTTTTCTTCTCACCTTCCGCTGCCACTAGAATTCCCCGCTTTCTTCATCCATTATGATCAACAGGTTTACCCTCCTGTTTAATGCCCGGTTTGTAGCTGTGTCGTTGTTTGCTATCGGCCGGTACTCACCATAACCGATGGCTGAAAGCCTGCTTTCCGGAACACTTTTTTCTTCGCATAAATATCTCACTACCCTGACCGCTCTATCCGCTGATAGCTCCCAGTTTGTTGGGTAATTCACCGTGTTGATTGGCACGTTGTCCGTATGTCCTTCCACCACGATCTCGTTTGAAAACTGGAGGAAAAGGCCCTCCAGTTGATCCAAGATTTCTTTTCCTCCCATTTTAAGATCTGCTTCCCCGGATTCAAAGAGTATCGCTTCCTTAATATCGACAAAAACCCCGTTTCTGTTCAGACTGACATTCACATCTGCTTCAAGGCCATGCTCGTCGATATACTCCCTTACCTGGGTATACATCTTCAGTGTTTCTTCTTTTATGGTGCTTCTCTCCAATATATCTTGAACAACCTTGTTCTGGTCATCCAAAGGGATATCCGGAGTCGTTTCCTGTCCGTCGAATATTGCCGGCTGTCCTTCTCCCATCAATACCGCCTGGAGAGAGTAGCTGATGTCCTTGAACTTTTGAACGTCCACGGTAGAGATAGAATAAAGCAGTATGAAAAATGTAAGGAGCAATGTCATCATATCGGAAAATGTAGCCATCCACGCGGGTGCTCCGCTGGAAGAATCATTCCCGGATTTTCTCCTTCTTCTCTCCCTACTCATACGCCTCGGCCTCTCTTTGATCAGAGGATTTTTCCTGCTTTATTAGCAGATGCTCTTCCGGCGAGAGGTATGTCATCAATTTTTCTTCCAGGATTCTTGGGTTTGTACCCGCCTGAATTTCTATTATCCCCTCTATAGCCATCTCTTTCGAAAACATTTCTTCATCGGTCTGTACGCTTAAATTGCTGGCAATTGGTATGAAGACCAGGTTTGCGACCAGTGACCCGTAGAAGGTGGTTATAAGCGCTACGGCCATTCCTGTGCCTATGGATGCCGCATCCTGCAGATTCGCCAACATCACCACCAAACCTATCAATGTGCCCAACATCCCAAATGCGGGAGAAAGCTCTCCCCATTTGCTGAATATATTCTGCCCCATCCTATGCCTTCTTTCGGTGGTCTCCATCTTAAGGGTCAATATCTCCCGTATTATATCCGGTTCTATACCGTCTACCACCATCTGCAGCCCGGATACGACAAAGTCATCTTCCATACCGTTGATATCGTCCTCCAAAGCCAACAGGCCGTCTCTTCTTGCCTTCCTTGCAAGATCCGAGAATATCTCAATCAGAGCCTTTCTGTCAGTTTCAGGTTCATTCACAAGCATCTTGAGCATGCTTGGGACCTTTAAAAGGTCTCTGAGGGGGAAGCTTATCAAAAGCGCACAAAAGGATCCGCCTATCGTAACCACCAGTGAAGAAGCACTTATAAAGTTCTGTATGTCCCCGCTTAACATTATCGACGTGATTATCAGGCCGAAGCCGGCAATCATTCCGACTACAGCAGTAAAGTTCTTTTTCATCGTTCAACCTCCGGTAATCCGAGATATATCTTTCTTTTGTATCTGACTATTTCTTCAATAATTATTTCCGGCGACTCCTTGACCCTCATGGTCCTTCCGTCTGTCAAGGTTATGACAGTGTCCGGGAGAGCTTCAATTTTTACGATCATGTCGCTGTTGAGGTAAAACTCATTGCCGCTAAGAGAATTTAAAGGTATCATTAGGTTCCTCCAATGTGCAGGGCACGTTTGTGTTTGATTCTTGCTCAGTGCTTAATTACCTCTTGAGGTTGATAAGCTCCTGGAGCATCTCATCAGAAGTGGTTATCGTCCTTGAATTTGCCTGGTAGGATCTGCTTGTGATTATCATTTCGGTAAATTCATTTGCCAGGTCCACATTTGACATTTCTATTACGCCCTGTCGTATCGTCCCGTATCCTTCAGAATTTGCGATGCCAAATTCAGGTGCACCCGAGTTGTTGGATGCCGTGTAGTTGTTGTTGCCTGCCTTTTCCAAGCCTTCTCCGTTGTTGAACTTGCTTACTGCCAGCTGTCCGAGAAGGTATGGATTTCCATCGCTGAAAACTCCGATAATCTGGCCGCTGCCATCGATTGAGAATGTCTCAAGGCTTAAATCTTCGCCTCCCACAGTTATATTGTTTGGGATGCTCAACGGCGCAAGGTTTTCTTCTCCCAAATTCACCACTGCGTCATCAGGCGAAGCAATCTCGGCAGGCAAATATCCCAGTACTCTGAATCCACTGGCGTTTACTAAATTGCCCTGGTAGTCTCTGTAAAAGGCGCCGTCTCTGGTATAATACTTCATGTTAGCTCCTGTATCCTGGCTTACGACGAAAAAGCCGGTGCCTTCGATTGCAAAGTCAAGGTCTCTATTGGTAGGTTGAAGTGCACCTCCGGTCATGATAGTATCTATTGACCCAACTTTTACTCCAAGGCCAATTTGCTGGGGATTGACGCCGCCTAGGTTGTTGGCCGTCGGCGATTGGGCGTTTGCAATGGTTTGGCTTAGCATGTCCTGAAATCTGACCCTGCCGGATTTGAATCCTGTAGTGTTTACATTTGCTATATTGTTTCCTATTACGTCCATTTTAGTTTGGTTGTTTCTCATTCCGCTTACGCCTGCATATAGCGATCTTAACATTTGTGTTTCCTCCTAGGATTTAATTTTTTTATTGCCGCTTCAGTCGGTCCGCGGCTTAATGGCTTCCTCTAGAGGTCCGGCCATTATTTAATGCTTATAGCGCTGTCTATGTTTGTTACTGACTCCATCTCCCCGCTATTCATTGCAGTGATGATGGTTCTATTTTGCACGCTTGCAATAAACGCTGCATCCTTATAGAGAAGAAGGCTCTCTCTTGCTCCTTTTTTCCCCAAAGTTTCAATTGCGTCGTTTATTTTCTCCATGTCTGTGTCGTCAAGCTCTATTTGCCTCTTATCCATTCTATCCATGGCATGAGCTGAAATCTTCACTGATGGCTTCGGCTTTACCTTTTCGAGAAGCACCTTCTCAAAATCACCATTTGCTTTGTTGCTGGCATATCCGCTTTTAACGGGAATTATTTGCCCGTTTTGAATTTTGAACGTCATATCACTCTTCACCCACTTCTATGACCATTCCCATTGAATACTCCTTGCCATCTATCACAGGGTAAGCGTATCCGTCTCTGTATCTTACCTTTTCTACAACTCCCCTTATCTCCCTTTCGCCATCAAACAGCGTTGTGGTTTTTCCCACCAAAGAAAACGAAAGTTGCTGCTGTGATAAAACCGATAGGTTTTGCAAGCTGGATGCCAGGTTGTTCATCTGTTCCAACATGGTGAATTGTGCCATTTGAGATATATAGTCGCTGCTGTCAGCACTGTTTTCTCCCATTGGATCCAGATTCTGAAGCTGAGCTGTCATTATCCTTAAAAAGCTTTGTACATCCATAAAATCGTTTCTTTTTTCGGTACTTGTACTAGATTGGGTTACTATATTTCCTCCAACTCCATTAATCGCCATTATAACTCCCTTCTGTGCTTAAGCAAGCACGTTTATTCCTCTTTCCTGCCGTCTTGGTTCATAGTTTTTCATCTGTGCTGCTTGGATCTCATCGTAAATTTGCATACGTTGCTTCATTGGCTTAAACCTATGCTTGTTACCCTGTCCCCTTTGGTGGTTTTCCTGCCCTGATCCTATTGCTACTTCTATCTTTCCAATATTGATGTTTTGGTCTCTTAGATTCTGGTTTAATTCGCTTAGTTTCTGATCAAACAGCTGCCTGACATCGTTGTTCTGTACAGTTATCTTACCGGTGAGGCCGCCTTCTTCCATGCTTAGGGTTATTTCCATTTCACCTAATTTTTCCGGATAAAGGCTCACCTTTATCGCCTGCCTCTCTCCATCAACCATCGTCTCCAACCTGTGGGTAATTTCATTTTCGACTAGGTCCATGTTGATTTTGACAGTCTCGTTGTCCACATCTTTTGCACCGTTGTGGATAATGTCGGTTTGAGCAGCGTGGTGCTGCCGATGTATCCATCCCTGCCTTACCGATTCATCTGTAGAATCGTCCTCAAGTTTGAGGTTTTCCATTTCTTTTTCAGGCAATTGGCCAGGCGCTTTCCCTAGCTCCACTGTTTTGAGCTCTTCTTTTAATCCCGGATTAACAGAGCTTTGATAATCACTATTTGCTTCGTCGCCCTTTCTGACATTTTGGAGAGCCTGGCATTTATTATCCTTCGGCTCAAATCCAGCCGCCAGCGCAGTAGATTTTTTCCCTTCAACATCGCCCTTTACAGCGCCTTCTGATTCAAGTGAATCTGAAATCATGGATTCTGCCATATAGCCACTTCCTGACGGTTCCGGTTTTACGATATCACCCTCATCATTTACAGGCATCCTCTTATCGATTAAAAACCCTGGCATGAAGACGTCCACGACGTTGGACTTTGGAGTCTCCTCTTCTAAATCATCGAGTATTTCCAAAGCACCCCAGTCTGTCCCATTTGCCTTTTTTTCAAGATGCTCATCCGCTTCCACGCAGGTCTTAAAAAGCGCTTGAAAGTCACCTTCAGGCTGAGGGGTGGCGTTAACAGGACTTTTCATATCTGCTGCATCATAATTTTGTTGCACGTTAATAATCATTTCATCACCTCCTTTCATATCGTCACCTTTTTTATCTTCCGTATTTCATGATCGTCAGGTCATCAAGCTCCTTTTGCTCGATATCCTTTAGCTCCTTGTCATATCTGATCTTGTCTTTTTCCTTTAGATTCTCCATTATCTTTCTGTCTTTTCTGGCCTCTACAAGATCACCTCTTACCTCATCCAGTTTTGTATTTATTCTTGCAACCTTTCTTTCTTGATATGTCATTTCGCTTTTCAATTTTTCTTTGTAAAGAAACTGCATTTTCATGTTCTTAAGATCGGTTGCCGTCTTGCTATTATGGCCCTTTTTCTCGTACTGGTCTTTCAGATTTTCGAGATGCTCTTTTTCCTTTGACAGATGGGTGTTTATCTTTGCGTAGTCTTCTATTATGCTTTTTTCCACTCTGTTTTTGTATTCAAGAACCTTCTCCATTTTGAAGTGGTAACTTCTCAAAGCGATCATCTTCCTTTACAAAATAAAATCAGTTTTCAAAAATTCCCGTCAATTCCTTCAATGTATCCTCATAATCCCATGATTCATCTATGCTTTGTTTCAGGAATTCATCGATAGGCACTTTTAGCTTGATGGCCCTATCTATCTCGGGGTTGGTGCCTTTTGAATATGCTCCCACGTTTATCAGGTCTTCAGAATCCTGGTATCTACTTATGTTTTCCTTTAGCCTGCCCGCATTGTCAAAGTGCTCTTTTCCCACTATCTCCTTCATTATCCTGCTTACGCTTTGTTGGACATCTATCGATGGAAAGTGATTCTTCCCCGCCAGCTTTCTGCTGAGTACGATGTGACCGTCAAGTATTCCCCTCACTGCGTCAGCAATAGGCTCGTTCATATCGTCTCCTTCCACCAAAACGGTGTAAAAGGCGGTGATAGAACCGTCCTTTGACATGCCGCTTCTTTCTAAAAGTCTGGGCAGCATAGCAAAAACCGAAGGGGTATATCCCCTGGTGGTCGGTGGCTCTCCTATTGCTAGTCCTATCTCACGCTGAGCCATGGCAAAGCGTGTCACCGAGTCCATCATGAACATGACCTTTTTGCCCTGGTCTCTAAAGTACTCGGCTATGGCGGTAGCCACATAAGCACCCTTTAACCTAACCAAAGGGGGCTGGTCCGATGTGGCACAGATAACCACTGACTTTTTATAACCCTCTTCTCCCAGATCTCTCTCGATGAATTCCAGGACTTCCCTTCCTCTTTCTCCGATTAAGCCTATTACGTTTACTTCCGCCTCAGAGTATCTGCTGATCATTCCTAATAGAGTGCTCTTGCCCACTCCACTGCCTGCAAAAATGCCTATGCGCTGTCCTTCGCCGCAGGTTAGCATCCCATCGATGGCTTTAACGCCTGTGCTCATTACTTTTTCAATCTTTTTTCTTTGAAAAGGATTTGGAGGCATCCTGTTTATATCGCTCGTCTCATCCAGCCTTCTTTTCTTTATATCCATGGGATTTCCAAGGCCATCAAGGGTCGTTCCCAATAGCTCGTCTCCCACTTTGACTTCCAGGGAGCTTCCTGTAGGAAGCACCAGACACCCAGGGCCAATGCCCTGAACATCCCCAAGTGGCATCAAGAGCACGCTTTCATCTTGAAATCCAACAACCTCTGTCGCCACTTTGTTGTCTTCTCCTATCAGTATGTGACATATCTCACCAACGAAAACCTTTAGACCCGCTGCATGTATAATAAGCCCTATTACCTTTTTTACCTTTCCCATTTTGTAGTAAAGGTCATTTTTCTTGACGATTTCCTCGCATTTATCAAAGGGTATGGCGATCACTCAAATGCTCCTTTTCTCAATTTCCGGCCAGTTCCATGAATCTATCCAGCTGCTTTTTAATCTGAAGATCCGTTATCTGACTTTCATTTTCTATAACCATGCCATTTCTCTCCAGCATCCCGTCTTCCAGTATTAAAATATGCGCGCTGGGACATAGCTTTTCCACTTCGCTTAGGTGCCCTCTTACAAAGTCCACATTATCCGGATGACAGCTGATTACTACCTTTTCGCTTTTACCGTATTGCTGGAGCACTGGCTTTGCCAAAATCATGATATTTTCGGCGCCGGAGTCGATGGTCTGATGCACGATCTTGCCGGCGATCTTCGCTGCAAGGCTCAGTAACTTCTCTTCATTTTTATGAAAATATTCTTTTACCTTCTGCTCCGCGTCTTCTATTAATCTTAGGGCGCTCTTTCTCATCCCTTCGGTTTCTATGCGCCCGTCTTCAAACCCTCTTTGGTATCCTTCTTCGTAGCCCGCAGCGCTTCCTTCTCTTCTGGCATTTTCCCTGATGCTGTCTGCCTCAGACATCGCCATTTCCAGCAGAGCTTCCCGTTGTGATGCGGTTTCCTCCTCTATCTTTCTTCTGATTTCAGCTTCCAATTCGATTTGTTTCTGTATCTCGTCAGACTCGTCCTTGTTTAAAAGCTCCTCACGCGGCTTTTCCTTTTCGGTAAAACTTGCCGCGTCCAGGCTGGAAAGGTGTTTATGTCCCGTATTTGAAGAATTTTTTATTATCTTATACGATAATGCTATCGGAATCACCCCTTCCGATGACTATTTCCCCGGCTTCTTCTAAACGTCTTATTATGCCGACGATGCGATGTTGAGCCTCCTCAACTGTAGATAGCCTGACAGGACCCATAAATTCGATATCCTCTCTGATTGTTTCTGCAGCTCTTTTGGATACGTTTGAAAACACAACGGAGGAAACTTCTTCTGATGCTCCTTTGAGAGCAAGGACCAAATCTTCGTTGCTGACTTCCCGCAGAACCCTTTGTGTAGATCCCTTGTCCAAAGTGACGATGTCTTCGAAGACGAAAAGGTTGGCCTTGACGACTTCTGCAAGTTCAGGCTGGGTCTTCTCGAGATCGCTTATAATGTTTTTCTCAGTCGTCCTGTCTACAGAGTTAAGTATTTCTACCAGGGTCTTCACTCCACCGATATTTTCGGTGTCGCTATCGATTACATTTGAAAATTTATTTTGCAGTATTGTCTCTATCCTCTTGATGACAGCAGGTGAAGTCCTGTTGATCACTCCTATTCTTTCAGCGACTTCCGTCTGTAGCTCGTGGGGGAACATCGCCAATACATCCGCTGCTTTGTCAGCTTGAATATAGCACATAATAAGAGCGATTGTTTGAGGATGCTCATTTGCCAGCATGTTTGCCAGCTGATGGGTATCTGCCTTTCTTAATATGGCAAAAGGCATTTCCCTTTGCTGTATCTGGTTAAGTACGTCAAGGACCTCTTTCGCCCTTGAAGTCCCTAGAGCCTTTGTCAGCAGGTTCCGTGCATAATCCAAGCCCCCGTCCAATATGTACTCCCTGGCAGATGCCATATCAATGAAATCCCCTATGACCTTTTCCCGCTCATAAGGCTCTACATATTCAATATTTGCTATCTCATATGTCACTTTTTGTATCATATTGTCTGGCAGCATCCTCAAAATTTGGGATGATACCTCAGGACCCAATGCTATCAACAATATGGCGGCTTTTTTTATTCCGTTTAAAGGTTTTACCTGCATATCATCAACCTCAATCTTTCATCCAGGCTTTTATCAAGTCTGCTGCAATTTCCGGATGTTCCTTTGCATAATCCTTTACCTGTTTTTCATTTTTATCTTCTTTTACTTCAATTTTCCCAGCGGCATCGTCGATGATATCCACCACGGATCCAACGGATCCTTCAGTTGAAGCAGCAGGCTGAAGCTGCATCTCTTTGCCACTGTCTTTCTTGCGTCCAAAGAACGCTCTTATAACTGATGCGATCAATAGCAGACCCAAAAGTGCAAAGATCCCAAAGAATACATAGTCCCCATAACGTTCCATAAAGGTTTTTGCCGCTTCCTCCGCGGCTCTTATTTCATCTAGCTGCCTTTTTATCTCCTCCTGGTAAGCTGTATCAAATGCCACCCCTTCTACATTTATAAGATCTCCTCGTGGAGCATCATAGCCGGTAGCTGTAGCTACCAGGTTTCTGATGCTTGCAGCTTGGCCTTCCGTCAGCTCTCCGTCGTAAAGTACGGACGTAGAAATCCTGGTGACTTTTCCCGGCGCTCTAACCGTATTGGTCCTAGACTCAGTAAGCTCGTAGTTTACCACGCCGTCAAATGATGCCAGATCTTCGTTTCCATTGCCCCCCAATACGTTTTGAACGTTGTCGCCGATAGGATCTTCCATTATTGCCCCTTGATCGAGACCGCTTCCAACGGCACTCTTTTGTTCGCTTCTCGGAACCGGGTTTTCATAGCTTATCACCGTCTGTTCCTGGGCATCAAAGTCCAAGTCCGCATAGACTGAGACTTTTATTTTATCGGGTCCGAAGGCCGGTCCCAAAAGATCTAATATGTTGTTTCGTATCTGGGATTCAAAGCCTGCCTTGATTTCGCTATGTTGGCTTATCAAATCCAAGCCGCTTGTCTGTTCGTTGCTCGCAAGGCCCAGGCTGAGCAGGCTGCCTGAAGAGTCTATGACCCTGACGTTTTCTTCAGGAAGGCTGTTTACCGCTCCTGACACCAGTGCTATTATGCCTTTTACCGTTTCCTTTGGAAGCTGTGCTCCGGTTTTGACATCAACTACAACAGATGCAGAGGCGCTTCTTCTTTGGGTATCAAAGATGCTTTCTTCGCTCATAACCAGATGCACTCTCGCAGTGTCGATCTCTGAAATTGACATGATCGATCTCTGAAGCTCGCCCTCAAGGGCTCTCTGGTACATTATTTTTCTATCCTCGTCTGTTACCATCATGCCCATATCGTCAAATATTTCAAAGCCCGTGGAATTTTGCGGCATCATGCCGCTCATCGCCAGGTCCAACCTGTATCTGTCTACGAATTTTTCATCTATGTATATGTCTCTGCCACCGTTTTCTATTCTGTAGGTAATCTCATTGCGCGTGTCAAGATCAGCTGTTATTCTCGCCGCATCCTGCAGATCCAGATTGGTGAAAAGCGGAGCGTAGGTAGCCCTTCCGTTATACCATGTGTAAAAAAAGACAAACAAAATCAAAGCCGATGTGGCAAACACAAGGCTTGTCTTTCTTTTTTTATCGATATTATCCCATCCGCCCTTGACCTTTTGAGCCAGGTCTTTGATCTTATCCATTTAATGTTGCTCCTTTTTTGCTGAGTTGATTGTTTTGCTTGTAATATTCAATAGAGTCATTTTATGGGATTAACTGGGGACGAGATATGTTGACATTAAAATTGTCTCTGAAGACAACTGCAGAATTAAAAAAAAGATTTGATGAAGTTGTTTTGTCATTGCCTTCCGATGATTTCTTCGCTTTTTTATCCCCTGCCACTTCGCTTTTTATACCCTGCCCTTGACTCTTCGCTTACAACTGCATATTATTTAGCTCTTTATACGCCTCTACCGCTTTGTTTCTTATTTGTACCGCCAGTTCCATGCTCAGCCTCGCCTCTTCAGCAGCTATCATAACTTGATGGAGATCTTCCGTTCTGCCCGCTGCAAAGTCTTGAATAAGATTGTCAGATTGCACCTGCACTCCATTTAGCTTTTCTATCTGGCTACCAATTATGTCTTCAAAATCAGTCACCCCAAGGTTGGTTCCTTCGCTTAAATTTGGGATGGCCCCCTGAATTTTCTGATTTGGATCCACTAGATTTTTATATCTGTCCATTATATTTAAATACGACGTATTTGCTGCGTTCATGTTTCACCTACCCTTTGGAAATTTCTATGGCTTTGTTCAGCATCCCTTTGCTCGCTTTTAGGGCTGTTGCATTTGCTTCGTAAGTTCTTTGTGCCTGAATAAGATTAACCATTTCATCCAGCAGGTTGACATTGGGCATGGTCACATACCCTTCTTCATTCGCATCCGGATGATCAGGGTCATATACGATCCTCATATTTTCAGTATCTTCGTATATCTCAGTCACTTTTACCCCCATGGTCACCTGTTCTCGCCTTTTGGCGTAGCTGTTGTACTGCCTTTTTACCATTTCTTCAAATACAACTTCTTTTCTCTGGTAAGCTCCGCCTCCTTCGGTTCTCGTGGTGTTTACGTTGGCTATGTTTGAGGATATCGTGTCCAGCTTCATTCGCTCCAGCGTCAGACCGGAAGCATTTATTTTCATGGAATTGAATACTGACATATTATTTCTTCCTCTCGATTGAATTTTATCTGTTTATTACATAGTTCATGTTGGAAAGCTTTTTATTCATCTGCTCAACCAATGCGTTGTAGTATATCTCATTTGCAGCTAAATCAACCATTTCCCTATCGATATCGACGTTGTTGCCATTTTCGTTCATCGAAGCGGATTGGCTCTTAACGACTTTGGCTGAAACAGAAGAAGCCCTGGCTCCACCCAGGTGATTCTCATGAGTTTTGTCCATGGCTAATCCATCTTTCCCCAAGGCTTTCCTTAGCTCAGATTCAAATTGAACCTTCTCCGCTTTGTAACCAGGAGTATTGACGTTTGCTATATTGGCTGAAACTGCCTTTTGCCTCTCAGATGCCGCATCCAGCCCATTTTTAATTATTTGGTAACTAAGATCAGACATTTGATCTCCTCCAATACTTTTGTATTGCTATGAAAACGGTTTTTTGATACAATATTGTTCGTGCTTAATTATTCACTTGCTCATTTACTCTTATAAATTTACGATTCCAATTTCCATCTTGTATAATTCTATAGTCTAAGTGTAAAAAAATCAACATTAAACATGTTAAAAAACGTTCTTTTTTTAATTTTAGGTGCACAATTTCTTTTTTTGAGCATTTGCTCATTTTTAAAGCCGCAAATAAAAAGCCAACCCATTAATCGGATTGACTTAGTATGATAAATATTATCTATATTCCCATCAGCTTGGCCGGGGTAGCTACGCCGCCCTCCTGCTTGCATATTGGATAACTGAAATTGTAGCAGTAGAGCCCTATCTCAGTGTAAAACTCGGCGTGCTTCGAATCAGTTCTGTTGATCCTTAGATCTAAATAGTTAAGAAATTCATCTATCTTTTTGTTTTTCCCATATCCTATGACAGAAGCGTCCTTAGGCATTTCATTAGACAGCATTTTTTTTGCCCTGTCTGAAGACGCTATGAATATCCATTTTTCAGGGTGCTTGTCTGCCATGGTCAATTCCATATGCTCTTGAAAAGCTTTTTCAAGCTTCTCCTTCGAATTTACCCAGGGTGACGCAGCATAGATGTATCCTGTTAAAAAATCACAGCTTACTATGACATTCCTGCATCCATCTTCTTCGCTGCAAGGTCGTATGTCTACATTTATATAAATCGGTGCAGTAGTCCTTATGGAAAAATGAATATTTTCCTTTTCTTTTCTTTTGTTTCTTAAAAAAACGGCCAACTCTTGCAGCTTGTGATAATAGGTAACCGGTGAAACGTCCAAGGCGCTGCATATTTGAGTAACTGTTTTTCGGCTCATTATGAGTTTCACCATTTTATCAATGCCCTTGTCGCAACTTCTTTCATAACCAAAATTACCTGGCGAAGATTTTGCTTTTAGAGGCTTTGCCTTAAGAGTCGTTATCTTATTGCATTCTTTGCATTGGTATTTCTTCCCGCCTGCAGGGCTATTTCCCCTTAATCGGAATTTATCCGGGTGATTGCAAGGCTCCATGCCTTCAGCGGAGCATCCTGTCCTGTGAAATCTGTACTCGATTCTTTTTTCGTTTGAAATATTTTTTATTTTCATCTTAACCTCGCGACGGACCATGAGCTAATCTGCCCACCCATGCTGGCTATTATATTTTTTCAGCAAAAATCCTTGTCCACAAAAACGGGCTCTCTGTCGGCATTTACGTAACTATTCGCTATCTGGCGTTTTTTTGCAAACTGCTCTATGACCCTTCCCGCTTCATTTTTTTCTGCCTTGATTTTTTCAATCAATTTTCCTTGATTCCTTTGAATATCAAGCAGGCAAGCAATGATTTCGTCTCTAAGTTCCTTTTCCTTGTCTACTTCAATGATATCACATTCAAGGAGAGCTTCATCTATTTTTTTTAGCTTTAAAAAACGGGCTTTGTTGTCTTCCACGACTCCCAGCGTCGCCTGGCAATCACTGTGATCTGCTTTTGCAGCCTCTAAAATTTGATATAAAAGTCCCAGCTTCTCCCTTAACAAAGCTCTGCAATCATTTTTAGTCATATCCGGCTCCAAGCATCTCTCAGCTCTTCAAGATAGTTTATGACCTCGTCAACCATATCGGCATTTTTTTCTATGTTCGCCCTTACCGTCTGTTGATACATATACTGATAAAGAGCCATCAGATTTTTTGCTATGTCTCCGCCTTGATCAAAATTCAGGGTGCTCATGAGCTCGGCTAGGATATTCTGGGCTTTGATTATAGCATCGTTTGTTTTTTCAATATTTTTATCTGCCATTGCGATTTTTGCCAGCTTAAGATTCTTTACTGCTCCGTCATAAAGCATCACCACCAACTTCTTCTTTGGGGCTGTCATAACCTCGTTGCTCTTGTATGCATTGCCTGCGTTGGCGTATGCGTTATTGCCTGCGTACATTCATCCGCCCTCCTATCTGTTGTTATTGATCATGCCTGCGGTGAGTCCTGCTATTTGGCTTGTCAACCAATTCATTTGAGATTCCGCTTCCATCATTGCAGTATCGAGTTTGCTGAACATGTTTATATAATACTGCTCTCTTCTTACCATCCTGGAATTAAAGGCATCGACCTGTTTGCTTATATCCTTTATAGTCCTATCGTATGTATCGGTTTTACCCTTTATTATCCCTGTTGACGAAACGAAACCGTCGATATAAGAATTTATCCTGGGAACAAATCCTATATTGTTTCCGCTTTCATCTCTTGAACTAAAAAAATTCTTCACTTGATTTCGGTCTTCGGCCAAAGCATTTGAAAGCTTGCTTTTGTCAAACTGCAGCTGTCCAAATTTATCAATCGTCGTGATTCCAAGCTCCGACATGTTTTTGATCGTTGTATTAGCATTGCCTATGGTCGACGTCACCATGTTTCTAAGGGTAGATTGAAGCCTCATGAGAGTGCCGTCTCCTGCAAGATCCCCTCTGCTTCTGTCTACGCCGGCCTGACCGGCTGATAGCTTTCCGTCGATAAACTGCATGGTGGAGTTGTACTGCTTTACGAACTCATCCAAGGCAGTTTCTATCTTACCGGTATCCAGCTTTATGCTTACAGTGTCAAACTGGCCTGCAGCATGCTCTTTTGACAAGGTAATCGTGGTATTCTCCACCACGTCCCTTATTGTATTAGAGCTGCGTTCCACTTCAACTCCGTTAATGTTAAACAGCGCATTTTTGCCTTGGATGGATGTAGATGATGCACTTAATCCTATGCCATCAAGAATAGTTCCATCGTTATCTGACAATATAATGTCCGTGTTTCCAGTCTCAACGTTATTTAAAACCAGCCGGTTGTCTATTATAGATGCCCTTACGCCCGATTCTTTTGTCTGGGCATTTATTTTATCCGCTATGTTTCTTACAGTGTCACTGTCAATAACGTCTATTTGATAGTCCGCGTTTACAGTGAAGCTGCCGGATAAGCCCAATTCTTTTGAGCTGTCTCCTTGGGCTGCAGCTATAGCACCTCCCACTACCGACGTATTGGTGGCTAGCTGACCAACATGAATCTGGTATATCCCTTCCGGAGAATTCCTGCTAGCCGTCATATTTGCAGCTTCTCCGGAGGATGCAGCATTTTTTGTTGTATATGTTTCTGCATTTTGCAATACCTTGATCTTCTCAAACAGATTATTCAGCCTGGTTCTTACATCATTCCATGCATTTTTCTGAGACTCCATGCTGGTTTTTCGTTCTGCCAGCTGCACAAGGGGCCTTTTTTCAACTGCCATAAGTTGATCTATCATCGTTTGGTCAATCCCGGAATAAGATCCCATGAAATTTATTGTTGACATCAAATCAACCCCTTTCGTCTACTATGATACCTACCAGCTCCCAGATATTCGCTACAAGATCAAGAATTTTTTCCGGTGGCATTTCCTTTATTATTTCATCTGTCTTCGTATCCACCAAATTCACCATAACCCTGCCAGTCCTGTCATGAACCTCAAACTTGAAATGTGTGCTTTGTTGTTCAAACAAAAGTCTGTTCGTAGTATCTACTGCATCCTGGAGGTCTTCCTTTGTGTATTCCTTTTTCTCAATCGGCTGAAATTCTCTTAAGTCCATAGCTTTGTCTTTAGGATCGCTCTTTGCATGCTTATCCAACGCTCTCCCCTCCACCTTTGGCAAAGGCTTTGCTGTTTCATTTACCGGCCTAGAAATTTGTATCAAAGTGATCACGTCCTTAAAATAATTAAAATGCCCTTTACTTCAGCAACATTCAATCTCTTAATAGTGATATCGGATACTTTAAAGAAAATTTAATAGAAATATCAGTTGAATTTTCTTTTTTTATATTGGGTTAACAGGTATAGATTCAATTATGAATTTCTCGTTTCTTCTCTAAGCACGTAGTTCTTACACTCTTTAAGCTTATCTTCATACATCCTGCTGTCCGCTTTTTTTATCAAATCATCGATGCTGCCCGCTCTTGAGTATATCGAATATCCAACTGATGCTCCCAGAGAATACGTTCTTTTGCCAAGCTCAATGCCTTTATCAAAGGATTTTTTGATCTTATCTGCCTTGTCCATCACCTGGTTTTCATCCTCAACTTCTCCCAAAAGCATGATGAATTCATCTCCTCCTATTCTTGCCAAAATATCCCTGTTGTCTATGAAATCCAACAACCTCTGTGCCGCCTTGATCAATACCTGGTCGCCTTTGTTGTGTCCGTAGGTATCGTTTATTATTTTAAAATCATTTAGATCTATGTAAATCGCCCCAAAGTCTGTCCCATATTCGTTGAAATCGTCGATGAAGGCAACTGCCTTTCGAAAAAAATGCCTTCTGTTTGGCAGGTTTGTCAACGCGTCGAAATTGGCCGCATGATAAAGCTCATCGGCTAGCATCCTGTAGCGTCTATTGTTTTCTAAGAGCTCCTGCTCTATCTGTTTCCTTGCAGTTATATCGTGATAGGTGGCAACAATACCTAAAAAACCCTTCATTTTATCTTCAGCTACGGACGCAGATACGACCGTGCGCACTTTGGTCCCGTCTTTTTTTATTAGAACAAACTCTCTTCCCGATACGCTCTTTTTCTTAAGCAGCCTTTTTATCTGCGCATTAATGTACTGTCTGCTGTTTTCGTCCAGCAGATCTAATACATTCTTCCCCACCAGCTCATTTTCTTCATAGTCCAACAGAGCGCAGGTGGAATTATTGCATCTTACGATTTTGCCTTCCCTGTCCATTAGTATAACCGGATCCATGATGGTGTCTAAAATGACGTCAGAGCCCGCCAACGATGAAGTTTCCAGTATATTATATCTTTTAATGCTTATCCAAAAACCGTGTATAAAAACCACAAGCCCGATATTTGCCATTGGAGGAAGGTAATCATTTATCATGGGCATGAGAAGATCTGTCGTCCCTCCAATTAAAAGCACTATGATATCAGAGATCAATATCGTATATGCCTGTTTTTTTTGGTTGTAATACTTTGCCTTTTTTCCCCAGCTCCAGAGAACAAATAAGCCCACGCCCAAATAAGATGTTATATAAAGCAAATATGCCCAAAACAAAGTATTCCCAGGATTGTTTATATAAGTCCATCCAAATCCGCTTGTGCTTTGAATAAGATCCACTGCAACAATAGTATTAGATGTGGCGAAACTTGCAATCAGAAGACCTGCAGGAATCAGATACAGCCCCATCCATTGCCAAAGCTTTGTAATTTTTTTATCATTTCCAGTCTGTATCATGAAGAACAAGAAAACGAAAACCGGGAATGTCATACCACCGAATGCTCCGATCCTATGCCAAAACCACGCGCTTTCTTTCGTTGGCGCAGCATAAAAAAAGGAGTAGGCAAATGCCCATAATCCCAAGCTCCCACACACTAGCACCGCATAAGCTTTTAGAATCTTCCTTTTGTTTTCATTTATTGAGTATATTATTAAAAACAGAAAACATACAAAACAACCAAACGACAACAACGATAGTATATTCATGTAGGTTCCTCCCAACATCGTGAAACAATTCTTGTATATTTTATCACATTTTTTTATCGATTTGCTAAAAAATAAAACAAAAAAGAAGAATCGGACTGCAAATATTTGCAATCCGATTCTTCGAAATCTGAGAGGTATATGGTAATTAGTATTAGCAGCTCCGGGTAACGACTAAATCTGCTCCTGTTCCGTTGATATTTTTAATTATCACATCTCCCCTTTTGCAAGGAGAATTCAACTTAACGCTGTTTATAGTGTTCATTACATCGAAAATCTGAGCTTTTGGAACTCCCTGAGTGGTCTTGACAGAAGTTATAGGCTCCCTGCCTCCGGCCACTGCCACCGTGGATGTGATGACCCTTCTGGGGTCGGTCATTTCAGTTTTCCCGTACGCTATGCCTCTAGGGCACTTATGCCCTGTTACATTGATTTCGCTATTTGTTTTTTCAACTACCAAGCTACATCCTTTTGGACATACCACACAAGTATATTTTTTGATTTCACCCATTTTACGCACCCTCCACTTCGAATACGACTTCTTCAATATCGATTCCCTTAAGCTTGGACTTTTTCAAATTTATGCTTGCCATTTCTCCAGGAATCAATCTGTCATATTTTTTACTGGCTATCTCCACGCCACCGGCGGTCACTTTTATCTTGCTGTTGTCATAAACCTTGTTTACCCTAAGGTACATCTTTACGGTTTTGTCCTCATCTGTAATACCCAGCTTTTGTGGGACCACATATGTCACGCCATTTTGCCCTTTGGTGGTCACAGATTTTTGTTCTGATACTGTATTCTTAATGAACCTTGCGGCGCCTATCGCTGCGATTTCCGCTTCTTCAGATACATAATCCACAAGGTCGTGTACGTGAAGCACGTTTCCGCAGGCGAATATTCCTTTTTTGGAAGTCTCTCTCGTGTCGGATACGACAGGCCCTTTTGTTATTTTATCGATTTCTATATTGCAAACGTTGGAAAGCTCATTTTCCGGTATCAATCCTACCGAAAGCAAAAGGGTATCGCAAGATATATGCTCCTGGGTTCCTTCAACTATCTGAAGGCTTTCGTCCACTTTTGCAACGGTTATTCCTTCCAGCCTCTTGTCCCCGTGCACCGAAACGACAGTATGGCTTAGCCTAAGCGGTATGTCGTAATCGTCCAAGCACTGGACTATGTTCCTTGTAAGTCCGTTGGAGTAAGGCATAAGCTCCAGCACGCATTTGACTTTGGCCCCTTCCAAAGTCATACGTCTAGCCATGATAAGCCCTATATCCCCTGAACCGAGTATCACCACTTCTTTCCCCGGCATATAACCTTCCAAATTGATGAATCTCTGGGCTGTGCCGGCTGTAAAAACCCCTGACGGCCTCGCACCCGCTATATTTATTGCACCCCTTGTTCTTTCTCTACACCCCATCGCCAGTATAAGACTCTTTGCTTTGATAACCTGGAATCCATCCTTTTCGTTCAAAGTATGGACTTCACGATCTTCTGTCACTTTAAGGACCATCGTTTCGGTTTTTACTTTTATAGTCGTATCTTTCAGTCTTTCTATATATTTTTCACTGTATTCAGGACCGGTTAGCTCCTCTTTGAACTTGTGAAGACCGAAACCATTGTGTATGCACTGGTTTAAAATACCACCTAGTACGTAATCTCTTTCAATTATCAAGATATCCTTAACGCCTTCATCGTACGCTTTCAAGGCTGCAGCTAGCCCCGCCGGACCCCCGCCGACTACTATAAGATCATAGACCATTGTTCACTACCCCCTTCTGCTTTTTGGGTTTTACCCGATAATATATAAGAGCCTTTTTCACTTTTGTTAATCTCCGTCATCTCCATGCCCAGCTCCCTGCACATTATATCCATAACTTTCGGAGTACAAAATCCTCCCTGGCACCTTCCCATAGTTGCTCTCGCCCTTCTCTTTATGGCATCTACCGTTTTAACAGGTATTGATCTTTGCAGAACATCCAGGATTTCTCCTTCTGTTATGCTTTCACATCTGCACACTATTTTTCCGAAGCTGCCGTCCTGGGCTATTAATTCGTTGATTTCTTCATTGGTCATATGATCCATCCTTATATATGGCGTGCGATATGAGATATGATTTTTCTTTTCAGAAAGCTCCAGCCCCGATCTATCTAAAATCTCCATTACTTCCAAGGCGATAGCCGGCGATGATGTAAGCCCTGGAGAATCGATTCCAATAAGATTTACAAAGCCTTTTTTTGTTTCTTCTATGATAAAATCGTATTGCTCCATGGAAGACCTCAGTCCGGCAAATTGTGTTATGACTTTGCCCATATCGATCTTGGGCACCGATTTTTTAGCATTATCCGATACTTCTTTCAAACCTTCCTTGGTGGTAAGCATGTCTTCCTTGTCGTATACATACTTCGCATTTGGACCTATCATAAGGTTTCCGTGGTATGTAGGGGTTACCAACGTCCCCTTGGAACCTTCCTTGGGCGTTTGGAAAAGAACTGAGTTTACCAATCCCCCTATGTCCTTGTCAAACAGCAGGTATTCTCCCTTTCTCGGAGTAATTTTGTAGTCCTCCATGCCTGCCATCTTTGCTATCTCGTCGCTAAAAAGTCCTGCGCTGTTTATGACGTATTTAGTTCGGATTTTTTTGTCATTGCATTTAATTACGTAATGACCGTCTATTTCTTCTATCCCTGTCACAGGAGTTTCCAAAAGAAATTCCACTCCGTTGTCCGCTGCGTTTTCAGCCAATGCTACCGTGAATTCAAATGGGGATATCACTCCTGAGTTTCCACAAAATAGCGCTGAATAGACTTCGGGATTTATATTCGGCTCATTTGCCAAAATAAATGATTTATTGACGATGGACATGTTTTGCACGCCGTTTTTCAATCCTTTTTCATACAGTTTAAGTATTTCTCTATGGTCTTCTTCATCAAAAGCCAATACGTAAGAGCCACATTTGTTGTATCCGAATTTAAGCTCGCTGTCTAATTCTTTGAACATCTGGTTTCCCTTGACGCATAGCTTTGCTTTCAAAGTCCCCGGTGCTGCATCGTATCCTCCGTGAACGATTCCGCTATTTGCTTTGCTTGTTCCGTTGCTTACATCGCTGTCCTTTTCTATGACAACTACTTTCAAATTGTACTTCGATAGCTCTCTGGCAATGGCGCATCCTACAACTCCTGCTCCGATAATTGAAACGTCGTACATTTTAAACACTCCTTCGTTGGTTTGTTTGTAATCAATTTTTGAATACAAAAAGACCGCAACAAACAATTATAAAAATAATTGCTTGATACGGCCTACACTTTTTCACTGGCACTATATATTCGTTTGACTGAATTATATCACTTGTCGATTCATACTTCAAGCTTTTTTTACCAGAAATTTATTACTCTATAGAATACAAGGTTTAAAGTATCCTCCGGTACATCTCCCAATACCTTTATCAAATAGTATTCTGAATCCGTGGCTATCCAGTAGTGGTCGAGATTTCCC
>CAZOTE010000011.1:0-46762 GCA_964582705.1 uncultured Eubacteriaceae bacterium
GGGGACTTGAACCCCTGACCTCCTGACTGCCAGTCAGGCGCGCTCCCAGCTGCGCTATACCCCCATATGAATTACCTAAATAATATAACATAAATATTCAAAAAAATCCATATTATTTACTCAAAATCGCAATTAAAAACTTCAACCTAATGAAAAAACTTTCTATATTGAAAAAACCCCTTCCAAGCATTATCATTAATACATAAATATCAGTCATGCACTCGCCCTGCATGACTGATTATAGGTTTGTATTACACTCCTTGCTGTAATGCAGGCTCTTCTCTTTGATGCCCGTGAAGCCATGCACGGGCTTATTATTTTGTGATAAAATATCCATAGAAACTTATATTTAAAACGGAGGGATATAAATGATATCCGAGGTATATAATCAATCTCAGTTTTTAACAGTCAAAGCAGCTTACCTATATTATATGAAAAACATGCCACAAAGCAAGATAGCTAAGAAGCTTAACATTTCAGTTCCCACAGTATCGAGACTGCTGAACAAAGCAAGAGAAGACAAGATAATAGAATTTGTAATAAATGATCCTTATCTCGAGTGCATCGAGCTGGAGCAGGATCTTATGAACAGGTTTGGATTAAAAGAGGTTATTATAGCCGCTGATCCGGTAGAAAACAAGATAGAAGAAAAAGAAGATGCTCCAGACAATCACAAGAAACTAGTAGCACTAGAGGGAGCGAGATATCTGCAAAGAATAATCAAGGACGAAGATATTTTAGGCATAGCCTTTGGCAGGACCATGTATTACATGATCCACTATCTTAACCCGTGTCAAAAGGTAAATGCTCAATTTGTGACTTTGCATGGAAGCCTTAACAGCTTAAGCGATGAGCTTGATGTAGCTTCTTTGGCACGCAGGATGGCCATGGCCTTTGGAGGGGAAAACAAGGTTTTGTACGCGGAAGGCTTTAGCAGCAATGAGAACCTGACCAAGCAACTGAAAGAAGAGAAAAACGTTAAAAAAATAATTGATCGGTTCAAAAAAGTCACCATATCCATAACAGGTATAGGATCTTTTTATCCGGATCTTAAATCCCTCTTGGTCTCTTACGATTTTCTTGAAGAAGAGGAACTAGATCACCTAACAGAAAAAGGTGTAGTCGGAGATATGGCGCTTAGATTTTTTGACAGCGAGGGCAATGAGTGCGACACGGATTTTAAAAATAGAACAATAGCCATAGACTTCGAGTCTTACAAAAAAATACCTCTTAAAATAGTGATGGTATCAGGAGTGCATAAAACCCAAACTGTAATATCTGCTCTCAAAGGTAATCTTATTGATGTGCTGATAACAAATTATTCCCTAGGCAAAAGCATATTGAATAATGGCGAATTGGAACCCCATGTTTAGACTCTTGCCAATCAAGGTATAATAATAGGTAAGATTAAATTTGATTAATAATTTGATCAATACATAAGCAAAGGAATTTAATTATGAAAAAAACGGTTTTTATTATGATGATATTTTTTGCCCTAGTATTTTTGGGTGGATGCGCAAATGTCACAGATACAGAAAATGAAGTTATGCTTATTTCACCTGAAGAAGTCAAGTCTATGATGGAAGAAAATGAAGATTTTACTCTCGTAGACGTGCGAACCCAGGCAGAATATGATGAAGGACACATTCCTGGAAGCGTTTTAATTCCTGTAGACGAGCTTGAAGAAAGAGCTGGGGGAATTTTAGCTGACAAAGATGCAAAGATAGTCATTTACTGCAGAACAGGCAATAGAACAAAAACAGCCGGTGAAATCCTAAAAAGGCTTGGTTACAGAAACCTTTACGATTTAGGTGGAATAGTAGATTGGCCATATGAGACAACAAGATAATCATGCATTGGAGGAATACGTTATGGATGCCATTGATAAAAGGAAATCAGTCAGAAAATACAAAGAAACTTTTTTAAGTGCTGACGAGATAACTAAAATACTGCATATGATTGAAAATCCTATGACAGGACCGAATGGAAACGAGATAGAGCTGGAATTCATTGTGGAAGACTTGAATTCACGAAAAGGAAAAATTGGAACTTACGGGTTTATCAGCGGCAAGTATGGAGCAATTCTTGGGTGGTGTCAAAAAGAAAGACTTGCCTATATAGATTACGGTTATGTTTTAGAAAATATATCGTTGAAATTGGTAGATATGAACCTTGGCACCTGTTGGCTCGGCGGATCTTTTTCCAAAAAAAATGTTATTGATGCAATGAGGTCTTCTCAAAACGGTACAAAGAACATACCGGCAATTTTAACTGTGGGTTATGAGGCACAAGGGAAAAGGTTAAGAGATTTTCTAATAAGCGGCATAAAAAGAAAACGAATGGATTTTAACGAATGCTATTTCGACAAGGATTTAAATATAATTGACGATAAAGATAAAATAAAGATACTTGAAGCCGTCAGATGGTCGCCTTCGGCAATGAACAGGCAACCGGTAAGGGTCATATGGGATGAATCAAGAGCGCATTTCTATCTTGTCGATGCAAAGATTGAACTCAGGTACATTGATATGGGAATTGCCATGTGCCATTTTGAGAAAAGAGCCAAGGAAATGGGAATGAGCGGAAGTTGGCTGATTGACAGCAACGCGCCGGATACAGATTGGTTGTATATGAACACATTCGGGTTTGAATAGGTCGCACATTACTAAAAACTTAAAAAACAATCAAAAAAATTATAAAAAGGGGTTTACTTATAAAAAAAACCTGTTATAATAATAAGTACAAAGCAAGAAGAGATAAAAGGAAGTGGCTTTAATAGGAAAGGAAAAGTACAAGTTGCTTAAAAAACAATTTAGAAAATCCAAACCGATTATTTAAAGCAAAGTTCGTTGGAAGAGAATATCAAGTTTTTTAAGTTGTGATGATAGTAAGTCTTATTGAATACATGTCTTATGTAAACGATGAGCAACCGATACATTGCAACAGGTATTCAAAGATATGAACTAAAAACCTTAAAATCTTAGAAGCTTTGTGAAAATCCATTAGCCATCAGAAAGGAAATTGTATGACTAATGAATCAATGTCTTAAGGGACGGCAATCATAATTGAGTTGATTGACTGTCCCTTAAGACTTTTTTGTTGTCAATAGTAGAACAAGCCTTGTCTTCGATTGATATTGACATGAGCTCTGACAGGGGTTAAAATATAACAATAACCAAATAAATCATATATAAATAGTAGGTAATGATGGGAGAGCAAAAATGTTATATACTAAAAAGAAAATATTGGATGAATATTTAAAAAGCCTAGAGAGCGTAGCTGTAGCTTACTCGGGAGGGGTGGACAGTACATTTTTGCTTAAGGCTGCATACCTCGTGTTGGGGGAAAAAGCGGTTGGGGTAACAGCCACTTCTTCAACGTATCCTAAAAGAGAGTTTGAGGAAGCGGTGAAATATGCCAAAGCAATCGGAGCAAAGCACATTGTGATTGAATCTGAAGAATTGGATATTGATGGATTTTCTGAAAATCCAATTGACAGATGTTATTACTGTAAAAACGAGCTGTTCATTAAAGTTGGTGAAGTAGCAAAAAACATAGGTTTTAAAAATGTGGCAGATGGGTCCAACCTCGATGACATCGGAGATTACAGACCAGGAATGAAGGCAGCTGCAGAACTGGGCGTTGTAAGTCCGTTGAAATACGCAGGTTTAACCAAAGAGGATATCAGGGTTTTATCAAAAGAAATGGATCTTCCAACATGGGATAAACCAGCTTTTGCTTGTCTGTCGTCTAGATTTCCCTATGGAAACAAGATTACCTCGGGAAAATTGACGATGGTGGAATTGGCGGAACAATACCTTATGGACATTGGATTCAGACAGTTGAGAGTCAGACATCATGAAAACCTGGCGAGGGTAGAAATCGGAGAAAAGGAATTTGTGAAAATATTGGACAAGAACTTGTTGAATGAAATAGATGAAAAATTCAAAAAGTTTGGTTTTTCTTATGTTTGTCTCGATATGAAGGGCTACAGGACAGGGAGCATGAATGAAGTGTTAGATAAAAATAGTAAAACAGGCTAAACTAAAAGCATTAAGGGAAGGTGATGTTATGAAAAAAAATAATTTGGATATAAAAACAAACATGGTCCATGGCAGAAGATCGTTGGCAGAGGTAACCGGTGCAATCAGCATGCCTATTTATCAAAGCGCCACCTTCAGACACCCTGCCTATGGAGAATCTACAGGTTACGATTACTCCAGAGTTCAAAATCCTACCAGAGAAGAAGTCGAAGACGCCATAGCTCTGTTGGAAGGTGGAAACAGAGGATTTGCTTTTTCAACAGGCATGGCTGCAATAGCTGCTATGATGGAGCTGTTCTTTCCTGGAGACCATATAATAGTATCAGATGATTTGTACGGCGGAACATACAGGTTATTTGAGAAAATCAACAAGAAAAACGGAATAGAAGTATCTTATTGTGATACATCAAGAATTGTTGAATTGGAAAACAATATCCGAAAGAACACAAAATGTCTTTTCATCGAAAATCCTACCAATCCGATGATGAAGGTGACAGATATAAGGCAGGCAGCATCTCTGGCAAGGGAAAACGGCTTGAAATTAATAGTTGACAATACATTTTTAACACCCTACTTTCAGCGGCCACTCGATCTTGGAGCAGATATGGTAGTTCACAGCGGAACTAAATATCTGGGAGGACACAACGATACCCTTGCAGGATTTTTAGTGACCAATGATGATGACGATGCAGAAAGGATTGACATGATCCACAAGACTATCGGAGCGGTTTTGTCTCCATTCGACAGTTGGTTGATTTTGCGTGGAATCAAGACATTGGGTATAAGGATGGAGAGACAGCAGTCAAATGCAATGAAAATCGCACAGTGGTTAAAGTCTAATCAGCATGTAGAAGAGGTATACTATGTAGGTCTAGAGGATCATCCCGGTCATGAAATCAACAATAAGCAATCTGAAGGCTCAGGGGCGATGATATCCTTTAGAGTTAAAGATGTGAAAAAAGCCAGAGATATATTGGGACGTTTAAAAATCATATCATTTGCTGAAAGTTTGGGAGGGGTGGAGAGTTTGATTACTTACCCGATAGAGCAAACCCATCAGGCAATACCCAAGGAAATAAGAAACAGAATAGGCGTGGATGAATATCTGCTAAGGCTTTCTGTCGGAATCGAGGAAGTAAAAGACCTTATAGCTGATCTGGATCAAGGCATAAACCGGGTGTGATGTGGTGAAGAAGATGAGACTGTTCGTCGGAATTGAAATCGATAAAATATTGAAATCTCAAATATCAGCATTGCAAGATGATTTGAAAAAACATGTGATTAAAGGAAAGTGGAAAGACCCATTAAATATTCATATTACTTTAAAATATCTAGGACCAGTCCCAATTGACAAAATCGAAACAATAGGAAGAGAATTGGAAAGACTATGCTCCAGAATACATAGCTTCAGTTTGAGGCTTGGTGATATTGGTTTTTTTTACAAGGCAGAGAGAATAAAAGTAATGTGGCTAGGGGTGAGCGGAGACTTAGTTCAACTTCATGACCTGTATTCAGGAGTAGAAAATTCCATGGAAAAGCTGGGTTTTGAAAGAGAAAATAGGGATTTCAAGCCTCATGTAACATTGGCTCAAAACATCGATTTTAATGACGACGGTCCCATTAAGCTGAATTTTATTAAAAAAAGTGATTTTGAGATTATCCATGTAAAGGAAATCTGTATTTTTGAAAGTGTGAATATTGATGGAAAACTTGAATATGAAATAATCAGAAAGTATCCGTTTAAGAATCAATAGAAGACCTAAGGGTCTTTTTTTGCGTTAAAGCATACAAAACATATTGACAAACTAATATATGCGTGCTAATATTATCAGAACAACGCATAGTAAACATATATATAATATAATAAATGGAGGGGATTGCAAATGGGGCATCCGACGATACATCCAACAGGTACTACGATATACAATACTGAAAAAGCTTATGGGGGCTATACGATTTATCAAGCTGCAGGACAAGGCGCGATTCTGATCGACATGAACGGCAAAGAAGTACAGCTATGGGAAGGCCTGAGCGGTTTTCCAAACAAAATTTTACCTGGAGGATACGTTTTAGGCAGCAGGGGGCAAAGAAGTGCAAAACACGGTGTTCAAGATGAATTAGACTTGGTACAGGTGGACTGGGAAGGGAATGTTGTTTGGAGCTTTGATAAGAATGAATATGTGGAAGATCCCGGTGAAACACCAAGGTGGATGGCAAGACAACATCACGACTACCAAAGACAAGGGTCTTCTACCGGTTATTACAGCCCGGACCAAACACCTGAAACGAATAAGGGAAACACCCTGATACTCACCCATGAAAATGTGATCAACACTGAAATCTCTGAAAAAGTCCTGTTGGACGATAAAATCATAGAGGTAGACTGGGATGGCAACATAGTTTGGGAGTGGAGACCTAACGAGCATTTTGAGGAAATGGGATTTGGAGAAGCGGCGAAAAATATTTTATACCGAGATCCAAACTACAGACCTTCCGGAGGAGGGATGGGAGACTGGCTTCATATAAATACCATGTCGACTCTTGGAAAGAACAAGTGGTATGAAGAAGGAGACGAAAGATTTCATCCGGATAACATAATTTGGGACTCTCGAGAATCAAACATAGTGGCTATAATAAGTAAAGAAACCGGCAAAATCGTATGGAGACTGGGACCCGACTACGACTCATCTGAAAAGCTTAAGAAAATTGGATGGATAATAGGCCCACATCACGCCCATATGATTCCCAACGGACTGCCGGGTGCAGGCAATATCCTCATATATGACAATGGAGGGTGGGGAGGATACGGCGCCCCAAACCCGACGGCGCCTACAGGGAGAATGAATGCCAAAAGAGACTATTCCAGGGTGCTTGAAATTGATCCGGTGACACTGAAAGTAATATGGCAATATACTCCCGCGGAAGCCGGGTTCATTACCCCCCTTGATTCTTATAGATTCTACAGTCCATTTGTAAGCAGCGCCCAAAGGCTTCCCAATGGCAACACCTTAATAACTGAAGGGTCTGATGGCAGGCTCATGGAAGTTACTAAGGATTATCAGCTGGTTTGGGAATACATCAGCCCTTATTTTTTCAAGGGTGGAAGCCTCGATAAGATGAACATGGTATATAGAGCCTATAGAGTGCCCTACAGCTGGATACCACAGCTTGAAAAGCCAAAGGAAACAAAGATCGAACCTATCGACATAACCACTTTCAGGGTTCCGGGAGCGGCCCAAAGCGGCTTTGAAAGGAAGGTCAAAGTGGATGGGATTATTGAAGCAAAAGGAGAAGACGACGAGGCTTTGTTTTGTGTAATATCCGATACTGATTCAAAAATTTAAGGGAGATGTCTGCATGAACAAAAAAGTCAATAATCTTAATGTTACGGGAATCATACTGCCGTTAATCATACTTTTGGCTTGGCAATTGAGTGTACAAAGTGGGATGTTTCCTCCGGCGATTTTGCCGCCGATAGGGGATGTGGCGAGGGCATTTTTAAATATGATGGAATCAGGTCTGCTAGTCGGAGACATACTTGTCAGCCTAACCAGAGTATTAAGGGGGTACCTGTTGGCAATATTTGCAGGAGTGACTCTCGGAACACTTATGGGGACTTCAAAGCACATAAACGATTTTTTCACACTGACCTTAAATTCAATAAGACAGATACCCATCCTGGCATGGATACCTCTGATAATATTATGGTTGGGTATAGGTGAAGAGTCTAAAGTGGCTGTGATTTTTCTCGCATCATTTTTCCCAATACTTATTAATACTATCAGCGGAATGCGTTCTACACCTAAAGGATTGGTAGAGGTTGCTGCCTTGTATAAGCTTAGCGGATGGATGACTTTTAAGAAGGTTTACTTCCCTTCTGCCCTTCCCCAGATATTCGTAGGCTTGAAGCTCGGATTGGGCATTTCATGGGTTGCAGTGGTGGCGGCAGAGCTTATCGCTGCAAGCTCGGGTATAGGATTTCGTATAAGCGACGCTAGAAGCATGATGGAGCCGGATGTCATGATTGTCGGAATGATATCCATAGGCGTTCTTGGGGTATCTATGGACAAGGCCTTGACCTTGCTTCTTGACAGGATTACGCCTTGGAAAAAATAGGAGGAGGAATTCGATGAGGGGACTGGCAATAAAAGATTTAAATAAAATATTTTCCACCAATTGCGGTGATGTAACAGCTCTAAAGGATATTAACCTGGACATCAAAAAGGGAGAGTTTGTCACTATATTGGGCCATAGCGGATGTGGAAAGAGCACTTTGCTAAAAATAATAGCCGGACTGGAGTCCGCTTCTTCAGGCAGCATAACTTATGGTGAAACAAAGATAACCGGTCCCGGCACGGATAGAGGCATGGTTTTTCAGGAGCACCGACTGTTGCCTTGGCTTACTATAGATGAAAATGTAGGCTTTGGTCTTGTTAACGAAAGTAAGGCCGTTAGAGAAAAGCTGGTTACAGATCATTTGAAGATGGTGAAACTCGATGGGTTTCATAAGGCATACCCCCATCAATTGTCTGGAGGCATGGCCCAAAGAGCAGCTATCGCAAGAGGTCTTGTAAATAATCCGGAAATCCTGTTGCTGGATGAGCCTTTTGGAGCATTGGACGCCTTGACTAGGATTCAGATGCAAAAGGAAATACTTAAAATTTGGGAGTCGGAGAAGACCACGATGATCATGGTCACCCACGACATAGACGAAGCGATATATCTAGGGCAAAGAATCGTTGTTATGTCCGCCGGACCGGGTAAAATCAGGTCAGTAATCAACGGGGATTCATACGAATCCAAAGATAGGGGAAGCTTGGAATTTGCCCGAATAAAAAAACAGATACTGGGATATTTCTTTGAAGAAGAAAATATAAATCCTGAATATATGATATAAAGGAGATAATAAATCATGAACAAGTATATAAAAGCCATAATATTGACTATCATAGCAGGGGCTGTATTTGCCGGATGCACTGCAGGTGGCGGAAATGGTTCTTCAGCGGATGATTTAAAGGAAGTTAAGCTGGGATATCCCATAGGAGCCAATGATTTTATAGACGGGGTAGGGGGGCTGGCTCTGGAACTAGGCTACCTGGAAGAAGAACTTGAAAAAGAAGGTTTTAAGCTTAACTCACAGGGATTCACAGGAGCAGGACCGGCTGTCAATGAAGCACTGGCCAGCGGAAACATTGATTTTGCTCTTTATGCTGATTTTCCGGGGATAGTAATTCAATCAAGAGGAATTGATACAAGACTTATAAGCATAGTTAATACTCAAGGACATGCGGGCATAGTAGTAGGAGATGACTCGGGGATTGAAAGCGTTGCAGACCTTAAAGGTAAAAAAATTGCGTATCCAAGGGGTACCTTTATTCAAAAATATCTTTTGCAGGCTCTTGAGGAGTACGGCTTAAGCGAAGACGATGTAGAGCTTATCAATATGACTACTGATGCAGAAGCGGCACTTGTTAGTGGAGATGTAGACGCCATAGCTTATACAGACGGAGTCATAGCGAACCTGGCTTTTGAAAAAAATATTGGCAAAATAATAAATACCTCGCGGGAAAATGACGACTGGACAGGTGCTTTTGTCCTTATAGGGAGAAGTGATTTTCTAGACGGCAACGAAAAAGCAGCAACCGCATTTTTGAGAGCTTTTATTAGGGCCAAGGAATACGCGGTGGAAAATCCACAGAGCGCATACGAGATATTTGCTGAAAAATCACGAATCAGCATTGAAACAGCTGAGTATCTTTACGGTTCTGATGAAGGAGCTTTTGAATTCTTTTCTTTGGAAATTGAGCCCTTGGGGTTGGATAAAGTAAGCTCAAACAAGGACTTTTTAATAAACGAAGGGCTTATCCAAAATGATTTCGACGTTTATCAGTGGGGAGATAACAGCTATTATGAAGAAGCAAACCGATAGAGCTGTCATTTTGCTGGATGAAACAATGCAAACAATGTAAAATGGAATAAAGGAGAGTGATGCAAATGACGGTGTATCCTGAATCAGTAATGAGGGAACAACTTGGATACAGAAGCAAGGTAAAAGAATTTTTATCCGGTGATATCACTGAAAAAGAGTTCAAACCTATAAGATCCTGTTTTGGTATATATGAGCAAAGACAAGACGGTAAGTATATGGTCAGAGCTAAGATACCAGCAGGCGTTTCAAGCGTAAAGCAGCTTGATAGCCTTATAGAAATCGCTGATAGATACGCTTGGAATCTTCTTCATTTCACCACCAGGCAAGATATCCAGTTTCACGGGGCTTCAATCGAGGACACGTCAAACATACTGGATGAACTATTGGGCATTGGAATAGTTACAAAGGGTGCCGGAGGCAATACGGTTAGAAATATAGCTGCATCTCCATTATCTGGCGTAGATCCGGAAGGGGTATTCGATGTAACTGAATATGCGCTCGGAATAAATGAACACCTTATTAAAGACCCTTCGGCATTTAAGCTCCCGAGAAAGTATAAGATTTCGGTAAGCGATTCATGGAGAGACAGTGCAAACGCAGCTATAGCAGATTTAGGCTTCATAGCAAAGGAATTAGATGGCAAAAGAGGTTTTTCCGTATATGGAGGTGGTGGTTTAGGACCAAATCCATCAAGATCGCTCCTCTTAAATGAATTCATTGATGACAAAGTGATTCTTTACCACGTTGAAGCTATGAAGATCCTGTTTCAAAGGGAAGGTGACTACGATAACAGAAACAAAGCCAGGATTCGTTATATTCTTGGCAGGCTGGGGGAAGATAAGTTTAAAGAGCTATATAAAGATATTCTCCAGGAGTTAATCAAAAACAACGACTTTGATTTGACGGTGGGATATGACATTGATACAGAAAAAAAACGACCTGTAATCAAAATAGATAAAGAAGACAGACTTTTGCCACAAATCCAAAGTGGAAAATACAGTGTCTACATTCATCCTACAGGCGGTTACATATCCACAGATGATTTAAAGTCGATAACAGGTTTTTTAAAGTCTCTTCCTTATGAAACATCCATAAGGCTCACAAGTACCCAAGGCTTTTATATAAGGGATTTATCCCAAAGTGACGGAGAGACGTTATTAAAAGTTATTGAAGATATAATGCCGGATTATCCCTTGGCAAGCTCTGTTTCCTGTACAGGAGCTGGCACATGCAGGGTTGGCATGCTTAAATCTAAAGAACTTTTAGGAGAGATCGTAAAGAGATTCAATGATGAACAACTAGATACAAAAAGGCAGCTTCCCCGGATTTTTATTTCAGGATGCAGAAATTCATGTGGCCAGCATCAAAAGGGTGAAATTGGATTGTGCGGAAAGAAGAAAAAAATAAACGGCAGAGCTATGCCATTTTATGCTGTTTTTCTGGATGGATCGGTAGAAGAAAAAAATACTAGGCTAGGGACTGAAGTAGGAGATGTACCTGCAAAAAAAATACCGGAGTTCCTCGTTGCCTTAGCAAAGGTCGTAAAGGAAACCGGTAACTTAACAACAAACGAAGTGATTGAATTAATCGAAAAGTACAACCACTTCGAAGAAGATATCCCTGAGGATATGTATTTAGACTATTGATTTGAGAATCATTATGGTAATCTCATGATGTAGCTTTCCATGGTATCATAGTCCATGGTACCAACATAACCAGACATTATGTTGCCTTCTTTATCGATGAAGTAAGAGGTAGGGATACCTGTTACGCCGTATAAGGAGGCAACTTCATTTTTTTCATCCAACAATATCTTGAATGTCAATTCGTAATCATCCCTAAACCCTGAAGCGGCCGCAGCATTTTCTCCTACATTGACAGCTAATATAACGACTTCACCTTCAAAGTCTTTGTGGATAAGCTCCATGTCGGGCATTTCATCTCTGCAGGGACCACACCAGCTTGCCCAAAAATTCAAAAATACATTTTGACCTGAGTAGTCTGATAGTGAAACCGTATTTCCCTCTAAATCTGTAAGTGTAAAGTCAGGAGCTGCAACCGGATCTTGGCTTTGTCCTTCTTGTTGTTGATTATTCGGCAAAGTCGATGAAAGACCGTTATCCTTGTTTACAACTGCAAATGCTATTACCAAAACTATTATTGCGGCCAGGAGCAATATCAATATGTTTAAAAATTTCTTATTCATTTCAACAATCCTTTCTAATAAAAATCAATAAAGTCCAGATATGTTCCCAACACTCCCACTTTATCGTTAAATATCAATATACCCATTATTATGAGAAGTATTCCACTAATTAGCGAGACATATCTCAAGTATTTCGAATATTTTTTGAAGTACTGCGAAAACTTCTCTATTAAAGCTGCAACAAGGACAAAAGGCACTGCGAGCCCTAAAGAATAGAAGCCAAGCATGGTTATTCCCATAGAGATTGTCTCCATATTTCCGGCAAAAATCAATATTGACGAAAGTATAGGTCCTATACAGGGGGTCCACCCTGCAGCGAAAGCCATGCCCACAAAAAAAGAGCCTGCTTTATTTACTTTGCCACTCAATGGGAAAAGACGTTTTTCGTAATAGAGCTTTTTCAATTTGATAAATCCTGTCAAATGAATTCCGAGAATGATTATAGCTATTCCGCTAATCTTTTGAAATAGAAGCTTGTTTGTTATCAGAAGACTTCCCAAAGTTGTTACTGAAGCGCCTAAAACCATAAATACAAAACTAAATCCCAGGACGAAACCTAAAGATTTGGCAAGCAGATGCGCTTTTTGCTCTCTCGTGTTTATTTCACTAACGGCTGAACCGGTCAAGTATCCTATATAAGCGGGCACCAGGGGAAGCACGCAGGGAGATAAGAAAGACAGGAGACCTCCTGCAAAGGCCATTGCAATTGATATGCCATTCATAGTTCAACCTCCATTTATATTTTTTATTTGCATATAAGTTTATTTTACAGATTATATCACATAAAACAGTGACTTCAGTCATTTAGAAGAATTTTAATGTAAATATAGGGGTATAAGATAGGTATATAAATATATAAGGTGGTTTTGGTCGTGAGAATATATAGAAAAAACAAGTCGCTTATACTTTTGGTGATAATTATAGCTGTGGTATTGGTGATATCAAGCGGATGTACATGGTCGTGGGGCGGAAGGGACCCTGGACCTGAACCTGGACCTGACCCTGGACCTGACCCTGGACCTGACCCTGGACCTGACCCTGGACCTGAACCTGGACCTGACCCTGGACCTGAACCTGGACCTGACCCTGGACCTGAACCTGAACCTGAACCTGATCCTGACTCCAGTACGGATATTTATGTAGGACAGAAGCTTATAATACCAGGCAGCGTTCAAAGAGAACCTGAAATATCCACTGTGGTACGGGAAGGAACCATCAAAGGTTCGGTGAGCAAGAAAATCGCTATCACTTTTGATGCCGGTTGGCTTTATGATCAAACGATGTCTTTATTGGATGTTTTGGACAGATATGATGTTAAGTCTACTTTCTTTTTAAGGGCTCTGTGGGTAAAGGATAACCCCAAACTGGCTATGGCCATCCGTGAGAGAGGACATATAATTGAAAACCATTCACTGACCCATGGCCATATGAGAGAAATGACTACATCTGAAATCAATGATGAAATGACCCAATCTACTAGAATAATCAAGGAAATTACAAATAGCAATCCCTATCTATTCAGGCCTCCATTCGGTGAATATGACGATAATGTACTTAAGGTATTGGGACGGCAAGGATACCCATATACTGTGATGTGGACTGTGGACAGTCACGATTGGGCGGAAGAAATCCGGGGAACAAAAGTAACAAAGAACTACCTGGTTTCGAGAGTTTTAGACAACGCCACGGATGGAGGCATCATTTTGATGCATGTGGGAGGTTACCACACTGTAGAAGCTTTGCCTGAAATAATAACAGGGCTTAAGAATAAAGGGTATGAGATAGTCACTGTTAACAGCATGCTGCCAAAGCCTCAAAATTATGAATACACAGTCATAAAAGGAGATACCCTCTATTCAACATCACTGAAGTACGGAGTTTCTGTAGAAGATATTCAAGGAGCAAACAATATGAAGTAAGGCAGGAGCGAGATGAGGATATGTTGACTACTAGTGTATTGAGAATTATTATGACGAGATCATTAAAACCCTTTGTTTTCAGTTTGGAGTTGCCAACAGACCCGGAGGTTAAGTCAAATAATGATTTGGGTCTTTATCTGCATATGCCCTTTTGCAGAAGCTTGTGTAGCTTTTGCCCATACTGTAAGGTTCTATACGATAAGGCACTGGCACTAGAGTATGGGAGAGCGATGAGGAAAGAAATAGCTATGGAAGGGGAAAAGACCAAGGGAAAAAGGAATATAACGAGTATCTACCTAGGAGGTGGAACTCCTGCTTTAATGCTGGATCAACTGGATTTGATCCTTGAAACAATAAGCATGCATTTCAATGTGGATGGAAAAATTGGAATTGAGCTTCATCCCAAAGATATAACGATACAAAATATCGATAAGATAAAATCCTTGGGCATTAATATGGCTAGTGTAGGGGTTCAATCCTTCGACAAAGCATCCCTGGCTAACCTAGGCAGAACGATTGATGATACCGAAAAAAGATTAGACATTATAAAAAAAGCAGACTTTAAGGTGCTGGATATGGATTTGATATTTGCCATACCGGGACAGTCGGAAAAAAGTCTGATAAAGGATGTGGAGACCTGTTTTAAGCTGGGAGCCACCCAGGTTTCTACATATCCATTTATCGACTTTTCTTATGCTGACAACAAGTACAAACCACCTGGTCAAAGAACTAAAAAACGGCTCTTAGAGGCTATATCTAAATACTGCTCTGAGAACAACTTGGATAGAAAGTCAGTTTGGACTTTTGCCATAAAAAATAGTGAGAAATATTCATCAATAACCAGAAATCAGTTTATAGGATTCGGTGTTTCAGCAGCTTCCCTGAATAGAAGCTGTTTTAAAATAAATACATTCTCCATACCGGATTATATTGATAAACTCGAAAATAATCTCGAACCCACATCGTTAAAGATAGATATGAATCTTAGGCAGAAGGCTTCTTATTATTTGTTTTGGGCAGCTTATTCTTTAACAGTAGACAAGGAAGACTTTGAAAAAAACATTGGAGTACCGATTGAACGATTATACAAAAATGAAATTAAGATTCTGAAAGCATTGGGGATTATAGAGGAGGAAGCAGATGTTTATAGCCTCACCGAAAAAGGAGCATATATATTCCACAGAATCGAACAACACTATACAAGAGCCTACATAGATAAGATGTGGAAATTAAGCATTAGCGAAGCTTTCCCAAGCAGACTTGTGCTAAAATAAAATGCCGCTAAATAAGCGGCATTTTTAGCTTTCCTTGGTCCACCTATGGGGTACCAGGAGCGCAATTATAGTAAATAGTTCAAGTCTTCCCAGTAGCATTAAAAAAGAAAAAAGGAGCTTGCTCGCCTGGGAAAATTCAGAATAATTCTTTGTAGGTCCCACAAGTTCAAATCCAGGACCGATATTGTTTAGAGTTGCAGCTACTGAAGAAACTGCACTTAGCATATCGATTCCTTCCAGTGATATCAGTAGAGAACCGATTATAAAAATGATTACATGAAGAGCCATAAAACTGTTGATTCTGGCAACTACTTCGTTTGAAACTGTTTTTTTTCCAAGCTTTACAGGGGCAAAAGCTCTAGGATGAAAGATTTTTGATATCTCACGCTTTATTAGCTTAAAAAGCATTAAAACTCGTATAACTTTCATGCCTCCGGCAGTAGAACCTGCACATCCTCCAATAAACATAAGAACTAAAAGTATGGTTTTGCTAAATGTAGGCCAAAGGTCGAAGTCCACTGTAGAATAACCTGTTGTGGTTATGATGGTGCTTACCTGAAACAGAGCATCTCTAGCAGCATAAAAAAGGCTGTTATATTGGGTCGTTATTAAATTGACTGTTATCAATATCACTGAGGCTACAATAAATCTCAAATACATCTTCAGCTCATTGTCAGTCACTATCTCCCGGAATCGCTTGGTATAAAGGAAGAAATGCAATGAAAAGCTGACTCCGGCAAGAATCATGAAGATACTGATCACTATGTGAACATAGGTTGAAAATCCACCTACGCTGTCGTTATAAACACCAAAGCCACCAGTTCCCACGGTTCCAAATGTATATACAGATGCGTCGAATAAGCTTAAGCCGCCAAAAATAAGAAAGATTATCTGAAGTAGGGTCAAGGATATGTAAGAGACGTAAAGGGCTCTTGCCGTATCCTTTATTCTTGGAGCAACTTTGCCGGTAACCGGGCCAGGACTTTCCGCCTTGAAGATATGAAAGCTGCCCATGCCTAAAGCAGGTAGAAGAGCTACAGTAAAAACAAGTATCCCCATTCCGCCTATCCAGTGGGTGAAGGAACGCCAAAACAAAATGCTCCGAGGCAGTATTTCCACGTTGTTTATTATGGAAGCTCCGGTTGTGGTAAAACCGGAAATGGTTTCGAAAACCGCATCTATAAAGGAGGGAACGCTTCCGGACAAATAAAAAGGAAGCGCTCCCAATAAAGATACCAATATCCAGCCATAGGTTACGATCGCCAAGCCTTCTTTAGCTTTGATTTCTTTTCGTGTGGTCTTGATCCTTGAAAGAACGAAGCCCAATAACAAAGTTGAGATAATCGCTATTAAAAACGAGGAAAAGCTGTCCTCCTTAAGAGTATAGGCTATGAGCAATGGAGGAAGCATCAAAACTGAATCAATTATCAGAATTGAACCCAATACTTTTGCTACGATTCCATAATTCACCGAGAAGTCCTCCTTTGCCAGGTTTGAATAGAGTTTTCAAGCTTTCGATATCCTCTGCCAATGTAAATACAACTATCCTGTCGTTCTCTCTGATTATAGAGGAACCATTGGGTATCTCGACTTTTCCATCTCGGATTATTGCGCCGATAATTAAGCCTTTAGGCAAATTGAGGTTGTGTATCGGCTTGTTTATGTAAGGCATCTCCGGAGAAACGATGATCTCGGTTACTTCTCCTTTTCCTCCCAGTAGCAACGATACAGAAGCTACCTTGCCGCCACGAACATATTTAAGAATGTTGCTGGCTGTTATATTTACCGGATTGATCGCTACATCGATGTCAAGTTTATCAATAATCTTAGTGTAGTTTTGTCTGCTGACCTTGGCGATTGCTTTTGATACACCGTATTGCTTTGCCATAAGAGCCATAAGGAGATTCTGTTCGTCAAAGCCTGTTACGCCCACGAAAGCATCCATTTGCTCGATGTTCTCCTCTTCTAACAGAGTTATGTCAGTGCCATCGCCGTTTATAACCAATACGTGATCGAGCTGCTCTGCAAGTTTTTGAACCTTTCTTCTATCTTGATCTATTATTGTTACCTTGACTTTGGATTTTGCAAGTACCTTTGCTAGGTAATAGCCTACGTTTCCACCGCCAAGTATCATTGCATTTTCAACCTTTTTCTCGACACCTTTAAGCTGAAACCTTTTGCTGAATCTGTCGATATGTTCACATAAGCCAATAACGTATATGACGTCACCTGATTGCAAAGCTGTTGAGCCATCAGGGATAATCAGGCTTCCTTCTCTCGAGATAGCTGTTATCAACAGATTTTCCATGCCTTCTATTTCAGATATCTTTTTACCTGTAAAATTTTCAAGGTTCCCTGTTTTAAAGTCTATCATCTTGACTTTTCCACTGGCAAATTCTCCGGAGTAGAAAGCAACGCTTCGCATAAGGTATTTAGCTATGGTATTTGCCGTAGCCAAGTCTGGATTTATTACCAAATCTATACCCAGTTCCTCCTTTATGAAGGACATTTGCTCCATATATTCAGGATCTCTAATCCTGGCGATGGTTTTTTTACATCCCAGTTTTTTCGCAAATGTGCAAATTACTGAATTTGTAGCATCACCGTCAGTTGTAGCGACAAGCAAATCGAATTTGTCGATGTTTAGTTCCATAAGCGATGATACGTTGATGCCACTTGCAACAACTGTTAAAACATCCAGGTGTTCGTTGACTTTCTCAATTACCTTTGGATTGTCGTCCACCAGTGTTACATCCATGTTTTCCAAATTCATGGTCTTTGCAAGTCTGACACCGAGTTTGCCGGCGCCTACAATCATAACTTTCAATTTTAAACCTCCGAATCAATTATATAATCTTGACATATTTGAATATAATAATAGATTATATCAAATAAAACAATACCTAAATGGCAAAAATAAAACTTATTATCCCTACGTTTACAGTATAACATAAAATATTGGTTTACAAGGCAAATGGTTATAGTCATAATTATAAAGGAAAGCCTCGAGTTTTACAATGCGGAAAGACGTTTTAAATATTTATAAATTTTATTAAAAAGCGGTTTTCAACGACACAAAAAAAACATATAATGAACAAGTAGAAACTTAACTAGGAGGGCTTATTTTATGGGTATTGAGAATTTTAAAATTTCTGATGAATTAAGTCGGGTGCTTAACGAAGCGAAGAGCGTTTACGTTCCCCGAACAAGAGAAGAATTGGTTGAATTGGCATTTGGTGATCCCACAAATGACAAATTCGATGTAGTATACTCGGTTAAAGGAAAAGGAATGGTCAAAGAAGCAGATGTGGTCAGGTGTAAAAACGGAGCAGTTATTAATTATCCGGAAGACTACATGAGAAGAAGAGACCCAGACGCTATGTTGGTAGCAGATGAAAATGATACCGACAAACCAAGATATGACGACGTCTATAACGAGGACTTCAATCCTTTAAGGAATGAAACCTTCAATTGGTTGAAAGAACAGGACATTATCGTTATGCCTTTTATGGCAGGAGGCAAAGAGTATGGTTATGAAGCCTTATTGGTTGCGCCTCGCAATGCAGCTTTTTTCGCAGCTGCTCTTGCAGATCTTCAGGGATTTGTGGGGGAAAGAGAAGTACCTGCGGGTTTTGAGCCAAAGGCAGTCGTATATTTGGCGCCACCTTTCAGACATACTCACTTTGACGGGAAACAGGTGGTAATACACAATAGGCTTGAAGGCATGCACGAGGTTTTTTCTTACAACTTGTATCCTGGTCCGAGTGCAAAAAAGGGTATTTACGGGGTACTGCTTAATATCGGTGAAAAGGAAGGATGGGTTACAGTACATGCATCGACTGTTAAGGTGATTACGCCTTACGATAACGAAATCGTCATAATGCACGAAGGTGCTTCCGGTGCAGGCAAAAGTGAAATGATTGAATCTGTACATAAGGAAATGGACGGAAGAATCGTTCTCGGACAAAATACTGTAACAGGGGAAAAATTCTATATGGAACTTTCCGAAACATGTGAGCTAAGGCCTGTCACAGATGATATGGCTCTATGCCATCCAAAAATGCAGGAGGGAAGCAAGAAGCTTGTAGTAAAGGATGCAGAGCAGGGTTGGTTCCTGAGGCTAGATCACATTACAGAGTACGGGACATCTCCGGAGCATGAGAAGATATTCGTTCATCCCTCGGAGCCGCTTATATTTTTAAATATAGACGGGGTTCCAAAAAGCACATGCCTTGTGTGGGAACATATAAAGGATTCGGATGGAAAACCTTGTCCGAACCCTAGGGCAATACTCCCTAGAAGGCTTGTCCCAGGAATTGTTGAAGATTTGGTAGAAGTGGATGTAAGAAGCTTTGGAGTAAGAACTCCTCCTTGCACCAGGGAAAACCCCACTTACGGAATCATGGGACTGTTCCATATATTGCCACCGGCATTGGCGTGGCTATGGCGTTTGGTCGCCCCTAGAGGCCACAACAATCCAAGTATAACCGCAACAAAAGGAATGACAAGCGAGGGAGTAGGTTCATATTGGCCTTTTGCAACAGGAAAAATGGTAGAACAGGCAAATCTGCTTCTTAATCAGATTAGAAATTCACCAAGCACCAGATATGTGCTTATACCCAACCAGCATATCGGAGCTTACAAGGTCAGTTTTATGCCACAATGGATTGCAAGGGAGTATATAGCAAGAAGGGGAAGCGCCAAGTTTAAGCCTGAACACTTAAAAGAAGCTAGATGCTCTTTGTTTGGGTACGGTCTGGAGTCTCTAAAAGTTGATGGACAGTATATAAGGAAGGCGTTTTTACAGCCAGAAACCCAGTCGGAGATTGGCACTGAGGGTTATGATGCGGGAGCTCAGATTCTAATTGACTTCTTCAAACAAGAACTGGAAAAATTCAATACGCCGGAACTGGATCCTTTGGGCAAAAAAATTATAGAGTGTTTCTACAACGATGCTCCACTGGAAGAATACATAAAGCTAATCCCGATGAGATACTGATTATTACAACCCAGCTGATTTCAGCTGGGTTGTTTGTTGGGGTCAAGTTTGACAAATCACTACAACCCCTGTATTATGGCACGTAAGAAGATACGTTGCTAAAAAAGAGGTGGTTTTGATGTATCATGATGATAATCTTCCGATGCCTTCTGTATTTCTTTCTCTTATCCCAATAGCTGTAGTCGTAGCAGTTTTGGGTTTTTCAGTATTCGTTGCCGAAGCTGAGCCCCATATCGCATTGTTTTTGGGGGCTGTTACCGCAGGCCTGGCAGCATATCGCCATGGTTATACTTGGAATACAATAGAAGAAGGTTTTAAGGACAGCATAAACAGAGCTATTTCTTCTTTAATCATACTTTTAATAATAGGCATGATTATCGGAGTTTGGATAGCCAGCGGTATAGTTCCCGCCATGATGTACTATGGATTTGAAATATTGGTGCCTGAGTGGTTTTTGCCTATAATTCTAATTTTGTGCAGCATCATGTCTGTAGTCACAGGCAGTTCTTGGACAACCATAGGAACGATAGGCGTCGCAGCTTTAGGCATAGGACAAGGGCTTGGGATACCTCCTGCCGCTATCGCAGGAGCAGTTGTATCGGGAGCCTTCTTTGGAGACAAGATATCTCCCATGTCCGACTCTACAAACTTGACACCGTCGGTATTGGGTGTGGATCTGTACGATCACATAAAGCATATGCTCTACACTACAGTACCCAGTTTTATAATTTCCTTGATAGTATTTGGAGTCATGGGCTGGTTTTTATCCGAAGGAACAGTTGATGCGGAAACCATTGCTTCCTACCAGAATATCCTTTCTGAAAACTTTGAGTTTTCATTGCTGCTTTTGCTTCCTCCCGTTGTCGTAGTGGCATTGATTTTGAGGAAGACGCCGGCTATACCAAGCCTGATTGCAGGAGTCATGCTTGGAGGTTTTGTTCTTTTGAATGTACAGGGGCATAGTCTAGAAGATTTTCTTCATATATTGTATGATGGCTTTGTCATACAGACAGGTTGGGAAGAAATGGACGAATTGTTGTCTACAGGCGGCATGACCAGCATGTATTCTGTAGTATCCTTGGGAATAATGGCTCTGGCATTTGGAGGAATAATGAACAGATGCAACATGCTTAGGGCATTGGTTAGCAAGATGACCGGCCTGGTCGGAGCACGAGGAAGATTGACCGCTACAACGATAGTAACAGCACTTCTGATAAACATATTTGGCGCCAATCAGTATTTGGCTGTAATAATACCGGGGCAAATGTTTGAAGGTGCATATAAAAGGCTTGGGCTAAAGCTCAATAACCTTACAAGGGCTTTGGAAGCTGGAGGAACCTTGACCGCACCTTTGATTCCTTGGAACAGCAGCGGTGCGTTCGTTATATCTGTAATGGCAGTTAATCCACTGGTATTTGCACCCTATGCAGTATTGTGCTGGATAACGCCCTTAATAACGATGATATATGGTTTTGTTAACTTTAAAATGGACAATATAGCATAAAAAAACCGACTATTGTCGGTTTTTTTGTGTTTTAATAGCCTTCGATAAAGCTTCTCACTTTATTGATCGTCAAACGGCTTCCGCCTCTGTTTTGAACATCTTCGATCATCATTGAGGTAATATAAGGCGTCTGTTGGCTTTTGTCAATTGCGACGAACCAACCCAGCTCATCTTTTTGAGCAGGGTTTTCCGGGTTATCGACTTCCGCTGTTCCTGTCTTCCCGGCGATCTGCCTGCCGGAAATATAAGCGTCATGTCCCGTTCCCTGAGGGCTTTCCACTACTTTGTCCAATAGGTTTGAGATTTTGTCCGCTGCATCTTTAGTTATGATTTGATTTTTTACGGCAGGACCGCTATCCATAAGCAAAACAGGATTGACAAGCTTCCCGCCGTTGACAAATGCGGAATACGCTACAGGTAGATTGACCACATTGACCAGCACCTGACCCTGGCCATAACCTGTATCTGCTAAAAGAACCTCAGAACCGATATTTTCATTATTTGCGAGCTGGGATTTTTTTAAGCCGTATTCAAGACTTAGGTCAACACCGATGCCAAAATCCTTGGATTTTTCCAAAAATGTTTCAGCTCCAATTTCCAAAGCGGCTTGTGCAAAATATATGTTGTCAGAATAAACCATGGCTTTTTCCATATTCACGCTTCCACTTTGAGGAGTTACTCGTGTTACATAATAGCCACCCCAAGAAGAATCCTTCTGCCAAGTCTTGCCGGTCACGTTGATGCTGAAATTTTCATCAAGGACAGATTCATTTAATCCTATTGCAGCCGTTATGGGCTTGAAGGTAGAACCTGGAGAATATGTGTTTGAGAATCTATTAAACAATGGCTTGGCATCATCTTCTACCAATAAACTATATTCAGCATTTGACATTCCAAGTATGAACTTGTTTGGATCGTAAGAAGGGGAGCTGACTATAGCAACAAGTTCTCCGGTTTCGTAGTTCATTACTGATGCTGCGCCTTTTTCTCCAGACATTTGAGAAAAAAGCTTGCGCTGCATCTCAGCATCTATAGTCAAATTTATCGTCTCGCCGGCTACCGCATCTCGCTTAAACACCGTGGTCTTTTGATTGCCATTGCTATCTGCGATCGAAAACTCAACTCCAGGGATGCCCCGCAGCCTTTCATCAAATATCTTTTCCAAGCCTGTTTTTCCTATCTTGTCGTTTGCAGAAAATCCGAGAGGCTCCAAGTCTTTTAAATCTGACTCACTGGGATAGCCTATGTAGCCCGTCAGATGGGCAGCGGATTCTTTAAAAGGGTAGACCCTGTCGCTTACATCCCTGTAAGTCGCGCCGCTGTTTTTAGCTCTGATTTCTCGTATCTTGTTTTCACTATCCTTGGGAACCTTCACAAGATCTACGAAAGTATCATCACCCACCCATGAAAGGGACATTCGATCGTTAATATAGCTTTGGGATATCCCAAAAGCTTGGGATAGATCTAGGACTATTTCATCTTTCATGTCCCCAAGTCTTCCAGGAACAACGCCTATTTGCAGTACGTAGCCGTTTTGGGCAAGAGCTTTGCCGGTACGATCGATTATTTCCCCTCTTTGAGGGGAAGCATGTCTTTTAATTAAGACGTCGCCTTCAGCCATTTCATTCCAGATGAGAGAGTAGTCCCACTGGATTTTCCAAGAGCCTGCATCTGATTTAATCATTGGAAACTCAAAGGTCGACTCTAAAACACCATAGGCAAAATCGAACTGGATGTCGACGGGAACTTCTATCCGGTCTTCGTTTTCGCCGGCAGATTTGATATCATCTGGGCTTAGGGCCATATCGTAATTGATAGATTGTACTTGAAGGGTTTCATTAAAATCATAATACTGCCCAGAAAAGTCATCTAAAGAGATGCCGTTTTGAGTATTCTCATCTACTAAATCGTACATTTTCTCGTAATCTAACTTTGCCCAATCAGACAGGTATTTTTCTAAAATTTCTGCGGGGTTTTCATTACTGCTACATCCTGAAAAAAGCAAAATGGTGATTAAAATCAGCAAAGTGGTTTTGGTTGTTTTATTTAGCATAGTATCCTCCTGAAACTTAATTTATAATATGATAATTAAATTATACCATAAACTAAATACGTAAAGCATTGTGACAAGTTGTGCAAGAATTACAAAAGGTCCGTCAACTTGACGAACCTTGAATATTTTTAGTGTATATAAGCGAACTGAAAAATGAAGTGAGGGGTATTGAAAAGAGTATTCCAAAGCTTCCCACCAAAGCCTGTAGCACTTCAACGATGATCATCTCCCTGTTCAGCAGATATAGAAGGGACGAGTCGTAAACCGTCAAAAGCAGAACCATGGATAGTGAGCTTCCTATATATGCAAGTATCAAGGTATTAGACATAGTTCCCATAATGTCTTTGCCTATATTTATTCCCGATCTGAACAGTGCCTTGGGCCTTATGTTGCGAACGTTTTTTTTGACTTCCCAAAGTGATGAGGAGATAGACATCGCCACATCCATGATAGCTCCCATAGCGCCTATTATTATTCCTGCAAAAATAATCGCTCTAAGATTGATCGGTGTCTCAGTAGGCAGATAAGACAAATAAACAGCTTCGTCGTTTATTACTCCTGTTAGGGATAGGGCGCCATCCATAAATATGGTAATGCCCCCGGCTATCAATACGCCTCCAAAGCAGCCCAATATGGCGCTGAGGGATTTTTTGTTGTATCCATTCAATATAAGAAGAGTAGTAAGAATGGAATATAGGCATACCAAAATGGACCACAAATATATATTCTGTCCTGAAAGAATTGAAGGGATGAACACGGCAAATACTGCACCGCAGGTAAGTCCCAATGTCAATAATGTATTAAAGCCCTTTTTGCCGCCAAAAGCCAGCAAAGCGATTGCAAATACTATTCCTAAGATCAGTAGATTGTCAGTTCTTACATGTTCGGCAAAATACCACTCTGAGGCACCGATGCCTGCGTCTATAATGAGTATATCGTCTCCGGGGGTCACTTCACGGGTGCTATTATATGGAGGAGTGGATTCGATCGTTTGTAATGCAGTTACGGTTTCTCCCTTGGATTCACCGGAGGAAATCTTTGCTTCGAAGATAATCTCGATTATTCCTCCACCGGACTGATCTGCAAAGTAGCTCTCTGTCGTTTTGTCGATTATCTCTTCTACAGAAGCTCTGACTACAGGCATGTCGGTATCTTCATCGAACCTTGCGATATTGCTGCTTAGGTATCTATTTGCAACAAAAACAGTGACAATTGCCAAAATGACGGTTAATAAATACAATATCCGTCTGTTTAATAGATTTAGTTTCATAGTTATATACCTTTCATGATGTTTATTGAACTAGTCAAGTTTAGCACAAGCGGCAGATAAAATCAAAGACTAAGCTTAATTATTCCGTGTTCCGTTTTTTTGGTGCAATCTTTCTCAAAAGGGTATATATATATTAAATAATGCTTAATTTTAGAGTTAGAGGTGGATGTCATGGATTTTTCCAGAATCAGCCTAAGGGTCTTGACGGTTGTTTTAATTGCTTTGATTTTTTCAGGAGCTTTGGCCGGAAGCTATAAAGCTCAAAGCGATAACTTGGTAATGACTATTAATATTGAAGGAACGATAACAGCTGGTACGGCTAATCAGGTTAGAAGAGGTATTGAAACTGCCCAAAATAGAAATGCTGAAGCGCTATTGATTTTAATGGATACGCCGGGGGGGCTGGTGGATGCCACTCTTAATATCGTCCAATCAATATTGAACTCTCCGGTGCCGGTAGTCGTCTACGTCTATCCACAAGGAGCGATTGCAGCTTCGGCAGGAACATTCATACTTGTAAGCTCCAATGTGGCTGTAATGTCGCCAGGAACAACAATCGGGGCGGCAATGCCTGTGACCATTTCTCCCGGGGAAGGGGGCAGTACAGCGGCGGACGATAAAACGATCAATTTCTTGGCTGGACATATCAAGAGCATAGCCAGGGACAGAGAGAGGCCTGCCGATATTGCAGAAAAATTCGTAACGGAAAATCTGACATTAGATTCTACAGAAGCCTTGGATGTTGGTATAGTAGATTTTATAAGTGGGACTTTGCCGGGACTTCTTGAGGACATCGATGGATTTGAGACAGTCGCCGGAGGAGAAAATATAATTCTGCAGACCGCAGGAGCTGAAATCGAGAATATCGAGATGAGTCTGATTGACAAGATAACAAGCCTAATAAGCGATCCACAGGTTGCCTTCCTACTTATACTGTTGGGCATTTACGGATTGATTATAGGATTTGGAGCACCGGAGACTTTTTTCCCCGAAGTCTTGGGAGCCATAAGCCTTGTTTTAGGTTTATATGGCCTAGGGACATTTGAAGTAAATGTTTTTGCGGCACTATTAATAATCTTGGGGATAGTATTGTTTGTGGCTGAGGCTTTTACTCCCACATTCGGGGTACTAGCCATAGGAGGGATAATCAGCATGGTCCTAGGAATAATGTTCCTGCCTGTAGAACCGTTGATGCCTGTGGAGTGGATATCCAGATTCAGATTCTTTGGCATAGGCATCGGGATAGCAAGTGCAGGAGTGATGGTCGTAATACTGAGAGGCATAATCAAGCTTAAGAGATCCAAGGTAGTCATGGGAAATGAAGAGTTCAATACCCAGGCTGCATTGGTAGTAAAAGAACTTAATCCTGTGGGAATGATTAAAGTCAAAGGTGAAATATGGCAGGCGGTAAGCAAAAGTGGAGAAAATATTCCCGAAGGATCAGAGGTCGTGATATCAGGTCGCGACGGCATGAAGATACTTGTTGAAAGAATTGATGATAAAACCAAGATCAAGGAGGGTGATTAGATGTTTTTCTTGAATGAAACCGTATTGACGATCACTGGCGTAATGATAGTATTGCTGTTTATCCTTAGCATGTCTATAAAGATAGTGCTTGAATACGAAAGAGGCGTGCTATTCAGGCTTGGAAGATTGGTAGGGGTAAGAGGGCCCGGTTTGATCTTAATAATTCCATTTATCGATAGGATCACAAGGGTATCTCTTAGGACAATAGTAATCGACGTGCCCCCACAGGAAGTAATAACCAGGGATAACGTCACTTGCACAGTAAACGCGGTATTGTACTACAGGGCCGTAGCACCGGATAAGGCAGTTGTAAATGTGGAAAGATACCATGACGCAACGAGCCAGTATGCCCAGACAACGCTCAGAAGCGTCGTCGGACAGGCAGACCTTGATGAATTGTTGTCCCAAAGGGAAAAACTGAACAAGATTATACAGCAGATAGTTGATGAAGCTACAGATCCTTGGGGAATAAAGGTTACAGCTGTGGAGATAAAGGATGTCATCCTGCCAAATGAAATGCAAAGGGCGATTGCGAAACAGGCTGAAGCAGAACGTAACAGAAGGGCGGTAGTCATTCAGGCTGAAGGCGAAAAACAGGCTGCGGTAAGACTGGCCGAAGCAACTGAGATTTTATCCGGTCAGGAAGGAGCTATGACCCTTAGGATGTTGAGGTCTCTGTCAGAAGCGGCAGATTCCAAATCCACTACAATTTTGTTCCCGCTTCCAGTTGAGCTAAGAGCACTGCTTCCAGACCCTGAAAAGATAAAAGTGAAGACTGATGCAGGAAAACGGAAAAGGGAAGAGATAAGAAGGCAGGAAAAGCTTACGGAAGAAAACAAAATTGAAGTTGATGAGGATTTAAAAGTCGAAGAGAAAAGTGAAGAAAGCTGATAGCTTATACAAAACCGGGTTGTCATCTCAGAGACATCCCGGTTTTGTAATAAACGGCTATTTATTTTTCATCTTCTGGGCCTTATCTAGCACCATTGATTCTAAATCTTTCTTATATTTTTCTACACTTGCATATATGGCATCATCGCTTGTTGCAAGTATCTGTGCGGCCAGTATGCCGGCGTTTTTTGCACCGTTTATCGCTACTGTGGCAACAGGCACGCCCGGAGGCATTTGAACGATTGAGTATAGTGAGTCAACTCCATCTAAGGTACGGCTCTTTACAGGGACTCCTATCACAGGTAATGATGTCAGGGAAGCTACCATTCCAGGAAGGTGCGCTGCTCCTCCGGCACCGGCGATTATAACCTTTAGCCCTCTATCCACCGCGCTCTTTGCATAGCTATAGAGCCTGTCTGGAGTTCTGTGAGCTGATACGATGGTCATTTCATAGGAGATGGAGAATTGGTCTAGGATTTCTGCAGCCTGTTCCATGACCGGTAAATCAGAATCGCTGCCCATTATAATTCCTACCATTGGTTTCATGAGATCATCCTTTCGATGTTTTTTCAGATATGATTTTTAAAACTGATTGAGCTTGATCAGCAATGCTTAAGGCTTCATCAACTGTTTTTGCCAATACGGTAAAATGTCCCATTTTCCGTTGGGGCTTTGTAGTGGACTTGCCGTATATATGAAGAGTCAGTCCCGGATAAGACAATGCCTCGGATACACCCTTTACCAAAGGTTTGCCTTCGTGACCATCTTCACCCAATAAATTTCTCATGACCACGGGGCTGTGCAGGTCTGTTTTACCGAGAGGAAGACCAAGAACGGCTCTTACATGATTTTCAAATTGTGAGGTAATGCAGGCTTCAATAGTATAATGACCTGAGTTGTGGGGTCTGGGAGCGACTTCATTTACTAAGATATCACCATTTTCATGAACGAACATCTCAACGCAAAACATGCCCACTCCATCAAACATATGACAGATTTCTTTTGCCAGTTTTTCAGCATCTCGCGTCTGTTTATCGGTTATATTTGCCGGAGCGATTGTTTCATATAAAATACTGTCTCTATGTATGTTTTCGGCAACAGGATAGGCGACTATTTCTCCATTCATTGTTCGGCAGCATAAAACTGAAATTTCTTTTGTAAAAGGGATAAACTGCTCCACATAAAGAAGATTTTCATCACCATTTAGGGAGCTGTATGCTTCTGAGATTTCTTCTTCAGAATTTACCAGGTAGTTTCCCTTTCCGTCGTAGGCTCCTGAAGCACTTTTAACCATAAGAGGATATCCGTATTCTGCGGCAGCGGCTTTTATGGATTCAGTGGAATCTGCTTTTTTAAATGGACCCAAAGGGATGGAGTTATCCTGGAGAAGCTTTTTTTGCTGGTACTTGTTTTGGATAGCCTCAAGGCTTTTAGCTTTGGGATAGACGATATAACCATTATCCTCCAAGTATTTTAGTACTTCTGTTGAAATATGCTCAAATTCACAGGTCAAGACGTCTGTTTTCTTGGCAAGTTCTTCCAGGGCAGCTTTGTCATTAAAGGCAGCTACGATTGCCACGTTGGCTAGCGGGGATGCGGGGCAGTCAGCTCCGGGATCTAAAATTGCAGTGCCAACCCCAAGCTTTGATGCTTCGCTTATCATCATCTTGCCCAGCTGGCCTCCGCCTATTATACCTATTTTTTTTGATAGATAGTTGATTTCCATTTTATTATGATACCTTTCCTTTGTTTAAATTTAAGCTAATTTTAACATGAGAATCTTTTTAAAACAACATATAGAACTTTGTTTTTAAATAAAATTCGTATAGCTACGAATAATAAAATATAAAATTTAATTAATGTACATATTGATAGGGCCAGAAAACAAAAGACCTCTCTATTAGAGAGGTCGAAGCGGTTGCGCTAGCCTGTTATATCTATGGAGCCTTTAAAGGTCTTGTTGATAACATAGTAGCACTTGTTTTCTTCCGGTTTTACGTAAATCTCGATCTTTTTAATGTCCTTGACTTTGTTTCCTTCTGATTTCCATACATTTTTAGCTTCTTTGGAAAAATCGCACATGTCTACTTCATTGCCGGCAATCTGTAAAAAAACACTTTCTTTCATTGTTGATCCCCCTTGTTTTTTGATTGTATAAGTATAAGTTCATTTTGAATATTATTTACCTATAAGTATGACTAATTTTGTCTTATTTGTCAAGTTGCGTGACTTTAAAGGTTTGTGAAAGGTTTTGTATTTTGTAATATGCGAGGGATTTTCAGTTAGTGTTTGACAAAAATCTGAAAATCAAGTACGATTAAATTGTGGAAATCAATGAGGCAATTTTTTTTCGTTGGAATGTAAACGATAACACAACGACAAAGATTAAATAAATTACAAACGGAGGTCGACAAATTTGATAATTATCGGTGAGAAGATCAATGGTTCTATTCCTTCAGTAGCAAAGGCAATAGCAGAAAGAGATGCAGAGTTCATAAAAAACCTGGCAAGAATACAGTCAGATGCAAAAGCGAACTATATTGATGTCTGCGCATCCGTAGATGACGACATTGAGCTTGAGACGATGAAATGGCTAATAGACCAAGTACAGGAAGTTACTGATACTCCAATAGCTGTAGATAGCCCAAACGCCAAAATCTGCGCTGAAGCCATCAATTTTTGCAATAAGCCGGGGCTTGTCAATTCTGTTTCTTTGGAAGGCAGCAAAATAGACGATGTATTTACCGTGATAGCTGACACCAAGTGGGAGTGTACAGCTTTGTTATGCGATGACTGCGGGATTCATCCAACCGCTGAAGCCAGGCTAAATGTTTTTGAAAAAATTATGGCAAGGGCAAAGGAATATGGAATAGACCCTTCCAGACTTCATATAGATCCTCTTGTGGAAATGGTTTGTGCTTCGGAGGAGGGCATAAAAATGCTGGTGGAAGTTATCAGCGAGATAAAGAGAAGGTATTCAAATATCCATATAACGGGAGCGGTAAGCAACGTCTCTTTTAACCTGCCAATCAGAAGAGTGGTCAATCAGGCATTTACGGTTCTTGCCATGAATGCGGGTATGGACAGCGCCATACTGGATCCTACGAACAAAGATCTCATGGGTATGATATATGCAACAGATGGCCTCTTGGGCAATGATGAGTACTTTATCGAGTATATAGGAGCTTTCAGAGAAGGTATATTTGGAAATAAAAAGTAACAATAATTATAAAACACCAAAGATCAAAGGAGGAATTCAAAATGGCAAAAATCGATGAAGTTAAAGCAAAAGTAGAAGCGGGAAAGACAAAATTAGTACCGGGTTTGGTTCAGGAAGCTTTGGATGAAGGCAGCGCTGCAGAGGATATCCTACAGGCTATGGTAGAAGGAATGGGAGTTGTAGGAGAGAAGTTTTCTACAGGAGAAATTTTCGTTCCCGAGATGCTTATTGCGGCAAAAGCAATGGCCAAAGGCGTGGATGTGCTAAAGCCACATATGGCTAGCGACGGAGCAACATCCCTTGGAACGTGCATAATAGGAACAGTAGAAGGGGACTTGCACGATATAGGAAAGAATCTTGTTGCAATGATGGTAGAAAGCGCAGGATTTAAAATGATAGACTTGGGCGTAGATGTGACTGCCACAAAATTTGTTGAAGCAGCTAGAGAAAATGACAATGTTAAGATTGTTGCTTGTTCCGGACTTTTAACAACAACCATGCCAGCCCTTAAGGAAACGGTAAAGCAAGTTAAGGATAGTGGTCTGAATGTAAAGGTTTTGGTGGGTGGCGCGCCTGTAACCCCTGAATATGCAGAGCAGATAGGTGCAGACGGATATGCGCCTGATGCTGGGAGCGCAGCTGTTAAAGCAAAAGAGCTTGCAAGAGGATAAAAATCAATAATTCGGGGAGGTAACTGACTATGTTAACAAAAAGACAAAACTTGATTGAGACAATCAGAGGAGGCAATCCTGACAGATTTGTTAATCAATATGAATTCATGAACTTAATTATGGAGGCTCCCCTGGGGACCATGGCAGGCCCGGGACAAACTATAAAAAACGAGTGGGGAATAACATTCAGCTGGCCTGAAGGGCAGATAGGAGGTTTTCCTGTACATGACGAGGAACATCTGGTATTAAAAGACATAACTGAATGGAGAAAATACGTTAATGCACCGACAGTTCAATCATCAGACGCGGCGTGGGCTGCAGCAATAGAGCATGCAAATTCAGTAGACAGAGATGAAGAGTTCGTAACCGGTTTCGTAGCTCCCGGTCTCTTTGAAATGACCCATCACCTTATGAGCATGGAAGAAGCCTTGATAGCCCTATATGAAGAGCCGGAAGCCATGCATGAACTGATAGATTACATCATGGAGCATGAGCTTGAATATGCGAAGGTAATGATAGAAAAAATCAAGCCTGACTGCATATTTCATCATGATGACTGGGGAAGCCAAAAGTCATCTTTCATATCCCCTGAAATGTTTAAAGAGTTTTATCTTCCGAGGTATAAAAAAATCTATGGGTTTTATAAAGAAAATGGCGTGGAGCTGATTGTCCATCACAGCGACTCTTATGCTGCCAATCTTGTCCCATTCATGGTAGAGATGGGCGTTGATATATGGCAAGGGGTTATGACGACCAACAATACTCCTGAGCTTATAAAACAATATGGAGGTAAGATTAGCTTCATGGGGGATGTGGACAGCGGGGTCGTTGATTTTCCCGGCTGGACTCGTGAAATACTAGAGCGTGAGATTGAGAGAGCATGCAAGAACTGCGGAAAACATTATTTCATTCCAAATTTGACCCAGGGACTTAATTTCAGCTCTTTTCCCGGAGTATATGACACCGCAACTGAGATTATCGATGAGCTGAGTAAAAAGATGTTTTAAAAATAAAGGAAGCGCCGTTCAAGCTAGTAACCTGAACGGTGTTTTTTCAATACATGATGCCGCCGATGTAAGTGACTGTATTTGGTCCATTGTTATACTTTAAGCCATTGTCTTTCATCAAGGATATTACGTCTATTCCGTGAGCTTCCAAGGATATTATTTTATCATCCGGTCGACGGCAGGGCTCCCCATCGATATAGGTGCATTTTTTGCATAAGGCGCAAGCCCCCACACCGAGAATTTTAAATTTTGTTTCCTTGCTTATTTCATTTTTTACATCCAGCAGCTTGTGCTGAAAGTCTATGGCGGAATCAACCATGCCTTTCCAGTCATATAGGTTTTTAAGTTCATAAACCTCGTATAAAATAATAAAATTATCGTAAGATGAAAAATCCTTTTTAATCTTCTCCAAGTCATCTATTGCAGGAGGGCAAGCCCAGTTTTTGCCATAATATCCACACCGGTCCTGTTCGCACATGCCCCGTACTTCCTCGCTTAGCTTAATCGAGCTTATAGGGATATCGTGAAAGTTCTTTATGTGCTTTGATATTAAATCATGTATGGTTGTCATAATTAACCCTCCATTCTATTTGATTAAACAGTTAAACCAATTCAAGTTTACTTCACTATGTGATTCTAGTCAATCTGCATTATTAGCATTAATTGCTATGAAACCCTTTCTAAACTCAATGAAATTAGTATTAATGAATATATATAATTTTACATAGAAAAATAGTTTCGATGGAAACAAAAGCGAGCATATTGATAATTTAAAATTTTTGTGATTGTAAACAATATCAGAGGGTATAAATGCGAATATAGAGTAAATTGTAATGATTACAATTTAAATATCGAACTAACCTGGAAGGCTGTGAAATGTCTTGGAAACATATTATGATATTTTAGTAGATGAACTAAAGAATAAAAACCTGCGCCTTTCTGCTCACAGACTAAAAATACTGCAGTACCTGTGTGAAAACCTCAATCATCCTACTGCAGATCAAATTTACGTGCATCTTCAAAAGGATGTGCCCACCCTTTCTAAGACTACAATTTACAACACGCTCCATGTACTCCATGAAGCGGGGCTGGTAAGGGTGATAAATATTGAAGATAACGAAACCAGGTACGATATAATCATCGAGAGCCATGGACATTTCAAATGTGAAAAATGTGGATCGATATTTAATTTTAAGGTGGATTTCAATGTACTGGAAACAAAAGATTTAGCTGGGTTCAAAGTTAAAGACAAAGATGTTTATTTCAAAGGTGTTTGTAAGAAGTGCCTTTTAAATATTGAAAGTGAAAATTGAAGGGAGGAAATATTGTGAGTGAACAAAGCAAATGCCCTGTAACGGGTAAAACTTCAAATCCGACTGTGGGAGGAGGTGGCACGTCAAATAAAGACTGGTGGCCTAATCAGTTAAATCTTAAGATACTGCGTCAAAACTCCAATTTAAATGATCCTATGGACCCTGAGTACAATTATGGAGAAGAATTTAAAAAGCTGGACTTAAAAGCTGTCAAAGAGGATCTTTACAAGTTGATGACTGATTCACAGGATTGGTGGCCTGCAGACTACGGTCATTATGGACCGTTGTTCATACGTATGGCTTGGCACAGTGCCGGAACATATAGAATGGGTGATGGACGCGGGGGAGCAGGAGACGGAACGCAAAGGTTTGCGCCTCTTAACAGTTGGCCGGACAATGTCAATCTCGACAAAGCTCGCAGGCTTTTATGGCCGATCAAGAAAAAATACGGCAATAAACTATCATGGGCGGATTTGATGATTCTCGCAGGCAACTGCGCGCTGGAGTCAATGGGCTTTAAGACATTTGGATTTGCAGGCGGGCGTGAGGATGTATGGGAGCCTCAAGAAGACGTTTATTGGGGTTCTGAGTCCGAATGGCTGGATGACAAGCGTTACTCAGGAGAAAGAGATTTAGAAAACCCTCTTGCCGCCGTTCAGATGGGCTTGATTTATGTAAACCCTGAAGGGCCAAACGGGGAACCAAGTGCAGTAGCATCCGGTAAAGATGTTAGAGAAACCTTTGCCAGAATGGCGATGAATGACGAAGAGACTGTCGCTCTCGTTGCCGGCGGACATACTTTTGGAAAATGCCATGGGGCTGGACCTGCTACACATGTAGGACCTGAACCGGAGGCTGCTCCAATTGAAGAACAGGGTCTTGGTTGGAAAAGCACCTTTAAGAGCGGAAAAGGCGGAGATACTATAGGCAGCGGCATCGAAGGAGCTTGGAAACCAAACCCGACCAAGTGGGACATGGGCTATCTTGAAACCTTGTTCAAATATGATTGGGATTTAGTGAAAAGTCCAGCTGGTGCATACCAATGGAAACCTACAGATCCGGCTGCCGCAACTACAGTGGAGGACGCACACGATCCAAATAAGAAGCATGCTCCCATGATGACTACTGCGGACCTTTCCTTAAGGATGGATCCTATTTATGCGCCTATAGCAAGGAGATACAAGGATAATCCGGAAGAATTTGCAGATGCATTTGCAAGGGCTTGGTTCAAACTGACACACCGTGACATGGGACCAAAATCCAGATACTTGGGTCCAGAAGTGCCTGGAGAAGATTTGATTTGGCAAGATCCCGTACCGGAAGTTGATCATGAGCTGGTAGATGATAATGATATAGCAGAATTGAAAGAAAAAATACTTGAAACCGGCTTGGCAATATCACAATTGGTATCTACAGCCTGGGCGTCAGCTTCCACTTTTCGTGGTTCAGATAAGCGGGGAGGGGCCAATGGTGCCCGAATAAGACTTGCACCCCAAAAGGATTGGGAAGTAAACCAACCTGATCAGTTAAGACTCGTTTTAGAGAAGCTTGAAAAAATCAAAGAAGATTTTAACGGCAAACAGTCAGGAAATAAAAAAGTGTCTCTTGCTGATCTTATAGTGCTTGGCGGATGCGCAGGCGTGGAACAGGCAGCCAAGGAAGCTGGCAATGAAGTAAATGTTGATTTCAAGCCTGGGCGCACAGATGCAGCTTTGGAACAGACAGATGTTGAAGCCTTTAAGGTTCTCGAGCCAAAAGCAGATGGATTCAGAAACTACGTGAAAAAGAAGTATTCTGTATCGGCCGAAGAGATGCTGATTGATCGTGCCCAGCTATTGACTTTGACTGTACCGGAAATGGCTGTTCTTTTAGGGGGCATGAGAGTGCTTAATGCGAACTTTGGGGGCTCTCCCCACGGCGTATTTACCGATAAGCCCGGTTCGTTAACGAATGATTTCTTCGTTAACCTTCTTGACATGAATACAGAATGGAAGCCGGTATCAGAAGGCTCGGAAGTTTATGAAGGACTTGATAGAAATACTGGTAAGCGCAAGTGGACAGGAACAAGAGTCGACCTGGTCTTTGGCTCAAACTCAGAGCTAAGAGCTATATCTGAGGTATACGGAAGTGATGAGTCTAAAGGCAAGTTTGTTTCTGATTTTATTTCAGCCTGGAACAAGGTTATGAACGCAGATAGATTCGATTTACTAAAATAAAAAGATAATCGCTGCAACAAAGAAGGGATGGCTAAGGCCGTCCCTTTAATTTGTAACTAGCATCAGGTTGAAAACAAAAAAACAGCCAAAAAAATGCAGAGATAAACATGAAGCGCTGACTGATTCCTGCATAACTTGGATATGAAACCATCAATAAAGGAATTACTAGAGCTATCGATGATACGGCAAGAGAAACTATTCTTTGAGAGCTTCTACTCATTATTCCCTGACCTATTGCAAGCAAAGAAAAGCTAAACCCTGTAGCAGTTGCAAAGACTGAGTGAAGCATGTCTTCCTGAAGGTTGATGGGAACCCCGTCGACCAATGGTCCATGTTTAAATAGACCTGTAAGTATCAGGCTGGTGGCAAAAATAGTACCGATAAACTGAATATAAGGAATTCTGGTCTTAAGACAGATATGCATGGAACGAATCCCCAAAAGCATAAATACTATATTCATTATCCAACCATGGGGAGAACTCTGGGCTCCTAGGTGGCTTGTTGTATTTGAAAAAACCGAGTATCCTTCGAAGCTAAAAATCGGTAAAAAAGTTGATACCGCAATGAATAATACGTATATACCTACTGATATGATCATGCTCATGGGCACTTATCCCTTCTATATTTCGATAGAATCACTTTCCTAAAGCTTTTAGGAGCTTAGGAACATATTTAAACGGGGCTGCAGCGGCAGTCACCTGGCTGACTGATCCTGATAGTATCAAGTCGTATAAAGGGCAGTAAAAGAGCCACGATCCCACGGCGCCGGTGTGACCTATAATCTCGGGCACAGCTTGAAAAGGAGAAAGAAAGCGTGGGGTTTTAAAGCGCATCATTCCCATGGAGTATTGAATCGGCCAGCCGGGCGATATCGGGCTTAGGCTAAAGCCAAAGGTTTGCCAATTTTTTCTCATAAGGTCCAAGGTCTCTTTGTTTTTAAACAGCTTTCCCTCCAAAAGGGCTCTCATGAAAGAAACTTGGTCTTTGACAGTGCTGTTTAAGTCGCCAAAGGACCTCAGCGCTTTTGGCTTGTCCTCAAGCGCCACGTCACCTATCCAGATTGTGGATGCCTTTTTATTTGCTTTTAGTGGAACAGAACCCGGTAGATAAGTGTTGTTTAGATTTAGGGGCTTAAATATAATATCCCGGTACACTTCTTCAGCAGGCTTTCCGGCTGTGGCTTCGATAATAGCTGTGAGAAGCTGGAAATTTGTGTCGGAATAACGGATTTTATACTTGTCTTTGTCAAGGCTTTGTGGTGGAAACACAGGTGAATTTTCTTCCCTTACTATTTTTATTATCTCTTTGACAGACCAGCTCATGTCCCTGACTTCCAATACCTGGTCTATTATCGTCTTCTCACCATCGGCTTTGATTTCGAGATAATCCGGAATTCCAGACGAATGAGTCAGAAGATGTCTTATAGTCAACTTGCCTGTATTGTCCGCACAGCCCATGGTATGTATCCCCTTAATTAGATCTGTCGACAGATGCTTGGTTATTAAATCATCGATTGACAATAGGCCATCCTCATGAAATTTAAGAATGCAGCAGGCTATGTAAAGCTTTGTGATGCTGGCAATCCAAAAAGGCGTCTCAACGTCCATCGGGGTGCCGTCCGGGTGTGCGATGCCTTCTGCTTTTGCCCAAGCAAAAGAACCGTCCATGGTTTCAGCAGCCATTATTACGTGTCTGACTCCTTTGGTTTGGGTCATCTGCTTCAGAATATCATCAAATATTTTACCATGTTGCTTGTTAGATAATTTTTTCGACATGGATGTCACTCCTTTATTCTATTCTCCATCGTAATGTTCGACATGTTCTTGTACTTTATAAACCTGGTCAATTCTTTCCCCAAAATTCCTAATGCGCCTCCTGACTTTATAAACTGGGATAGCTAGAATTTGATTATTGACTTATTTATATTATACAATTAAATATATAGTTGTGAAAAAGAAAAATATCATTAAATTTACAATAAATCCAGAGGAACACTTGACAAAGGGCCAGTAATTTCGTAAAATTAGTAAAAATCAGCTTCAGCAAGCTGAGACATTCTTTTATCCCTGACGGGTAAATGTGGAAGAAACCACAGTGGGATAAGAGCATATATTAGCCGACCGTCTGGGCAGCATTTCGATATCGAATTGGTGCTCTTTTTGTATTCGACCATTACCGGCTTCAAGTATAGTGCCGATGGAAGATGAAAAGATAAGGGAAATGCTTAACATAAAATTGGAGGAGATGTATTATGGCTAGTGGCATATTAGCTTGGAAAGATTTTAAAAATGGAAATTGGCAGCAAGAGATAGATGTCCGTAACTTTATTCAACTTAACTACACGCCCTATGAAGGAGACGACAGCTTTCTTGAAAGCGCTACAGAGCGCACAAAAAAGCTGATGGACAAGCTGGTTCAGTATCAAAAGCTAGAAAAGGCCTTTGGAGGAGTGCTTGATATTGATACAAATCACGTAAGCTCGCTAATTACATATTCGCCGGGTTATCTCGATAAAGAAAAAGAGATTATCGTAGGCCTTCAAACGGACCGCCCGTTAAAAAGAGGAGTCAATCCATTTGGAGGATTGATGATGACCAGAAAGGCATGCGAGGCATATGGCTATAAGCTCTCGGAAAAAGTAGAGGCCGAATTTCGTTATAGGACGACTCATAATGACGGTGTATTTCGTGCCTACACTGACGAAATAAAAGAGGCGAGAAGGAGTGGAATAATAACGGGTCTTCCCGACGCTTACGGAAGAGGAAGAATTATCGGAGATTACCGGCGGATTGCGTTATATGGAGTGGATTATCTGATTGAAGAGAAAAAGAAAGATAAAAAAGAAATAGGAGATAAAAATCTCGATAATGAGCAGATTCGCATTTTGGAAGAGCTGTATCAACAGATCACTTTTTTAGGATATTTGAAGGAAATGGCTCAAATGTACGGCTATGATATTGCTAAACCTGCCAAGGATGCAAAAGAGGCGATTCAGTGGCTTTATTTTGGTTACCTTGGATCTACAAAGGAACAAAACGGAGCAGCAATGAGCTTGGGGCGAGTAGGAACATTTTTAGACATATACATAGAAAGAGATTTGAAAAACGGCACATTAAATGAAGCCCAAGCACAGGAACTTATCGATGACTTTGTTATGAAGCTTCGGATGGAAAGACATTTGCGAACACCGGAATACAATGAGCTTTTTGCAGGAGACCCAATGTGGATCACTGAGGCGGTCGGGGGTATGGGTGAAGATGGAAGAACGTTGGTTACTAAAAACTCCTATCGTTTTCTTAACACGTTATACAATTTAGGATTTTCACCGGAACCTAATCTAACGATTTTATGGTCTGAAAGATTGCCTGGAAGCTTCAAGAGATACGCAGCGAAAGTCTCATGTGAGACAAATTCAATACAATACGAAAATGACGACGTCATGAGGCCTGTATTTGGAGATGATTATGGAATTGCCTGTTGCGTTTCGGCTATGCGATTGGGAAAAGACATGCAATTTTTCGGAGCTAGGGCAAATCTTCCCAAGCTGCTTTTAATGAGCTTAAACGGAGGCAAAGATGAGATGACAGGAAAGCAGATAGGTCCTTCTTTTCCCGCCTATCAGGAAGAATACTTGGAATATGACAAAGTCATAGAGCTTCTTGACTTGTACCGCAAATGGCTTGCAGGAATGTATGTCAAGGCGATGAATATCATCCACTACATGCACGATAAATATGCCTACGAGAAAACACAAATGGCATTGCATGACACCGACGTCAAGAGGTATATGGCTTTTGGAATTGCAGGTCTGTCCGTGCTGGCAGATTCCCTTTCTGCAATTAAATACGGAAAGGTACGCTGTCTGCGGGATGAATCAGGGCTGATAAAGGACTATGAGATAAACGGAGAATATCCTGCCTACGGAAATGATGATGAGAGAGTCGATGAAATTGCTCGGGAGCAGGTAAAGCTATTTATCAAAGAACTTAAAAAAATACCTGCCTACAGAGATGCAGAGCACACTCTATCAGTTCTAACGATAACATCAAATGTGGTTTACGGTAAAAAAACAGGCTCTACTCCTGACGGAAGAAAAGCAGGGGAGCCTTTTGCCCCTGGTGCAAATCCAATGCATAACAGGGAGAAGAGAGGTGCCTTGTCTTCACTTAATTCTGTAGCTAAAATTCCCTATGCTAGTTGCAAGGACGGAATAAGCAATACGTTTTCCATAATACCGAGAGCCCTTGGAAATACTGACGAAAAAAGATATGAAAACCTTGTGGCGATTTTAGATGGATATTTTGCAAAAAAGGCACATCATCTCAACGTGAATGTGTTGAACAGAGAAACGCTGAAAGAGGCTTATGAAAATCCACAGATGCACCCTAATTTGACTATCAGGGTATCAGGATATGCGGTTAATTTCCATAAATTATCAAAGCAGCAGCAGCTTGAAGTAATATCTAGGACATTCCACGAATCAATTTAAATATCAGCAAGGGCGGATGAATCTGTTTCTGAGAGGGTGAAAATACCTAGACATAAAAAAGTCAGCTGACTCGGTAGAGTCATGCTGACTTTTTAGAATTTCTTTAGGGACAACCCATAAGGCTTAATGTCTGGTTTGTGAGTGCGGTTTTTTAGAACGTGGCTGTCCTAAGACTTCAGCCATCACTATGCTTTGACGCAAACCTGTATTGTTTAATTTGTTTTTTAGTGTAAATTTTCTCGATGAATTGACTCTCGCAGCAGATGGCTTCATATCTTGATTAAAAGTTCTTGAAAACTCATGTGAGCGATTCGTGAATTCTTTGTTTTCTCTATCTGAATCACCACGCAGTTCAGCTTTTAAGCTTTCAATTTGCTCGCTTCTACTGGTCTGTTCTTCCTCATCGAAATCTTGGGTGTCCCGGTAGGTGTTTTGTTGACCCATTTGGTTCATCCTCTCAATCTGATCAGATAAAACACTAGTAAGGGTCGGTTTTTTTTGGGCAGTCTTATGTTTATTGCGGTTTCGGTTTTGCAAAATACTGGAACCGACGATAAATATAAAGGCTATCAGTGGACCGAAAAGTTCATCCATTATTCCACTCCTTCCATCCTAAAAGGATTTAATGACTATTCTTTATCAGAGTCATCTTCACTCATTCTTCCGATAGAATCACGCATTTGCGTATCCGCACCGATGTTGCGGTAGTTCATATAATCCATAACGCCCATTTTTCCGGTTCTCAAGGCTTCAGCAAGAGCAAGAGGTACTTTGGCTTCTGCTTCGACCACTTTTGCGCGCATTTCCTGAACACGGGCGATCATCTCTTGTTCCTGAGCAACGGCCATTGCACGACGTTCTTCTGCTTTAGCTTGTGCTATGTTTTTATCAGCTTCAGCTTGATCTGTTTGAAGGATCGCACCTATGTTTTTACCGATATCCACATCTGCAATATCTATAGATAGAATCTCAAATGCTGTTCCCGCATCCAGTCCACGGTTAAGAACGTTACGTGAAATAGAATCAGGGTTCTCTAATACTTGTTTATGGGAAGTAGCGCTACCGATGGTGCTTACGACCCCTTCACCAACACGGGCTATTACTGTTTCTTCACCTGCTCCACCTACAAGGCGCTCAATATTTGCACGCACGGTAATTTTGGCTTTTGCCTTTACTTCGATACCGTTCATTGCAATACCTGCGATAAAAGGTGTCTCGATAACCTTTGGGTTAACGCTCATTTGCACAGCCTGCAATACGTCACGACCTGCCAAGTCAATTGCCGCGGCACGCTCAAAGCTTAATTCGATATTGGCACGTTGAGCTGCAATCAGCGCATTGACCACACGGTCCACATTACCACCTGCCAAATAGTGGGATTCCAATTGATTCGTATTGGCATTTACACCCGCTTTGTGGGCTTTTATTAACGGACTGATTACTTTGATTGGTACAACTCGACGCAAACGCATACCGATAAGCGTGAAGATACTAACTTTTACCCCTGCTGCCAATGCACTAATCCACAAAGCAACCGGAATAAATGTAAATAGGACAACAAATGCAAGTACGATGATACCAATTAAAATAAGTGGTATCAAATCAGCGATATTCAACATATTTATTCCTCCTCATTTTTAATTTCCTTAACAACGACACGACTGCCGTTTACCTTAACAATTTCAACGGCTTGATTATCCGTTATAAAGTTTCCTTCGGATACGATATCAATTCGATTGCCATCGAATAATCCTGTACCTGATGGTCTAAGGGGTGTGATCGTCTTTCCTCTTAAACCAATTAGTTCTTTTCTCTCTTGGACGGACACGTAGCCACGATCCAGGGTCTCCCGGTCTGATAATACGATATGGCGCATGAATCCCTTCTGCAAGCCGATTTTTTTATATAAAACAACGGCTACAGTAATAGTAATCATCAAAGCAGTCAATACGCTCAAGCCCATAGCGAATATATCATCTGTAGCGAAAAACAAGGAGCCGATTATGCTCATAACGCCTATTCCGCCTAAAATCCCTCCCGGGACAAAGAACTCTGCGACAATCAGCCCGATCCCGATAATGAGAAGAACAAATACCTCCATCCCTGCCAAACCGGCTACGGCGTGGCCGTAGAAGAATAAGGCCAATGATATTATGCTGACGGAACCTGCAACCCCAAAGCCTGGTGAGTAAAGCTCTATTACAAGTCCAAGGCCTGCAAGGGTAAGCAGGATTGAAACAACCAGTGAATTGGTTAGAAACCTGGCTACATTTTCTGCAAAGCTTATTTCCGCCTCGACGACTGTTGCACCGGATAGCCCCAAGACATTTAGCAATTCTGATCGATTATTTACAGTTCCCTCAGAATATCCAACTTCTATTGCCTTTGTCGGGCCCAAAGTCAAAAATTGCCCTTCGGGAGCATTGAACTCCGGTAGATCAATGCTTGCATCTGCCATAGCCTCTGCATAAATACGGTCCCGACCTCCAGCCTCGGCGGCACTGCCCATGGCTTCACGCCAATAGGATTGAGCCTTTGCGTCTGCCGCGCTGCCATCCGCTGTGATAATTCCGCTGGCTCCCATAGTTGCCTGGGGATTCATGTAAATGGTATCTGCAAACAATGCAATGTAGGAACCTGCAGACAGGGCGCGTGAACGAATGTACGCAGTAGTGGGGATAGATATATCTTGCATTATCTGCCCGATGCTATCCGCTGCTTCTACTGAACCGCCCGGAGTATTGATTTCAAATATTATGTGATCTGCAAATGCTTCACTTGCCTCTCGTGTCGTACGTCTTAAAAAAGCCTCAAGTCCTTTTTCTACTTCATTTTCTATAGGAATGACATACACGAGCTTTCCCATCCCTTGTGCACTGACTGTAGGACTAAAAGCATATTGTGCTACGCTAATCAGCATAAAAAGGATTATTGGATATACTGCATATGATAAAAACTTTTTCATCGTTACACCACCTCCTCCCTTAATAATAACATTGACGACATGAATGTGCCTAATTAAAAATTATATCTTATATTGATACCCCTTACAATGGAATATGGAAACAAATATTTAAAATTGTTATTATTTATATATGAACATCGATGGAGGCCCTTTCGCTGTACAAATAAGCTATGGAGCGTTTGTTCAATTCGAGAGACATCTCCAGGGTGCCATCAATGGATTCTTTGATATGTGCTCATTTCTCCTTGGTAAGGAGAAACTAAAGCCAGAGGATTAGATTGCTTTGCCTTCAATGTCAACCGGTATCCTCCTTTTTTGACGGTTGCTTCAAAAGAGTCTTTAGTTACGTGGTAATCTATTATTTTGTAGCCCTCGATACTGGTAAAGCGATATTCTGTTCCCTCGTGATAAAAAACGAGAAAAAAACCTTTTGCATGTTTACCCAGTATGGGCACGGTGGCGTAACTAAAAACGAAAGAACTGTTTTCCCAGTCATTGGCTTGAACCCATACGTATTCTTTTGGGAACCCGGTGCCCCAGTCTTTTTCAATATAGCCGTCTGCAGAACTGATATTCCACGACTGGCTGCCAATACGAAAATGGCCGTCCACCTTGTGATCCATGCTTATTATAGAGTGATTGCACTCATTGGGGAAATAAGTCAACCAGCCCATGATATTTGGCTTTAAGAAAGATTTCTTAATGGGGGTAAATTCACCAAAATGAAAATCACCACGAATCTGGATGCCGCTTTTCTCAAAATCCAAGACCATGGCGGTTTGGGAGAGCTTGTTTTTTCCTATTTGAAGAATAAAGGGATCGGCTGTCCATTTAAGTTCGTCAATGGGATATGAAATATACGATGTGCTGCTATGCAAGTTATCTTGGAATTGGATAAATGCATGTCTAGTCTTTTCATGGGTCGTATAACCCCATATGACGGAAAACATCAATCCATTTTTCTTATCATCGATTTTGCAGAACCATCCTTCAAAGGCTCCATCCTTGCCTAAGCCCACCATTATCCCGAACTGATTCATGATAACCTCATTTCTTGTAAGCTAAAGTAAGCCTACAAATTTTTAGCGAAGCCTTGGAATCTTCACAAAGTAATACGATATACATAGATATATACCATTATTTCTGTAAATTTAACATGAAATGATGAAAATGATGCTGTACAAAAAACACTAAGAGAGCATTCATGTTAATGATTATGTACAAGCAGTAGTATATTCCTTTCACGGGACCTGGAAGCCAGGTGATATCCCACATCCATACCTGATTGGGACCTGTTGCACAATGTGTCGTAGTATTCTTGTTTATGGGTAATTTTGCATAACTGCGATGATTCATTTGTACAAATTATATTAAAACCCGATAAAAACTTGAATATGATGACGAGATGATCTATTTGATTTCAGAAGCAAATAGATATATTGGCAGACTAGATGAAGTCACAGATACATTAATTTCACCTAGCTGTTTTTTCTACAGGTGTCCTAGAAAAGAAGCAGCGCTATCTTCTCAGATAGAGGGGACAAGGGCAATTTTCTCTGATTTGATTAAAGCCTAAGCGGGCATGGCTGATGAAGTGCCGAATGATGTAAAAGAGATTGAGAATTATGTGAGGCAACAAGCTATGGCTTTAAAAGAATTGAAACCTTTTAAAGCAGCACTAATCCACAGTCAGTTTGAAATGATCCACCCATTTTCTCCGGCAGCATGATAATATATTAATCTTAAAGTTTATCTGAAAACATGAAATAAAATATTGCAACAATAAGGATATTGTTGGAAGCATCAATGTTTGTTTTGCCATACTACTAAATTCCATTGATTACTATTAGGTTTTAGCTTATAATTATTGAAAAAACTATGACGAAGGTGATTTAATGACACTTCAGCAACTTAAATATGTAATCAAAATTGTCGAATGCGGCTCGATCACCGAAGCTGCTAAGCAACTTTTTATAACACAGCCCAGCCTATCGAGTGCCGTTAAGGAACTTGAAAGAGAATTGGGGCTTGAGATATTTTTTCGGACGTCAAAAGGCATAAGCTTATCTGCCGAAGGCACGGAATTTCTTTCTTATGCACGTCAGATCATAGAACAGACTGAGCTTATGGAACAGAGATATATGGGGAAAAAGCCTTCAAGAAGACTCTGTTCCATATCCACTCAGCATTATGCTTTTGCAGTAAATGCCTTTGTAGAATTGCTTTTGGGCTTAGATGTAGATGAGTACGAATTTACTCTTCGGGAAACAAGGACATATGAAATCATTGAAGATGTCAAGAACTTGCGAAGTGAGATCGGGATATTATACTTCAGCGATTTTAATGAAAAGGTCATCAATAAATTGCTTAAGGAAAACCACCTGGCATTTACTCTGCTTTTTGAAGCTGAACCCCACGTATTCATAAGCTCCAAACACCCACTTGCAACAAACACCCTAGTTACTCTTGAAGATTTAAATGAATATCCTTTTCTGGCATTCGAACAGGGAGAGTATAACTCGTTTTATTTTTCAGAAGAGATCCTAAGCACTGTTCCCAGAAAGAAAATAATCCATGTAAGCGACCGGGCTACGCTATTTAACCTTCTTATCGGATTGAATGGATATACGATAAGTTCAGGGTTTCTAAGCCGGGACCTAAATGGGGACGGTATTGTATCTGTGCCCCTTGTAACAGATGAACGGATGCGCATAGGCTGGATCGCCAACGAAAAATCCCATCTGAGCCGATTGGCGCATGAATATGTAACTATGCTCGAAAGAGTAATCTGTGATTATGGATATAATAAAAATATGAAATAAACAAAAGAATCAAGCCTCTGCTTTAACAAACAGAGGCTTGGCTCATGATGTGAGCAATGTACTTACAGACTCATAGATTCTACGGGTAATATATGGGTTGTTCATCGTGTATAGGTGAATGCCGTCAACTCCATTGGCTGTTAAATCGACGATTTGGTCGATTGCGTAGGCTATACCGGCTTCTAGAAGTGCTTCTGGATTATTTTCGAAGGTGTTGATGATGGATAGAAATTTTTTAGGCAGATCAACTCCGCAAAGGCTGACCATGCGTTCAATCTGTCTCTTGTTTACTACAGGCATGATGCCTGCCTCAATTGGAACATCTATGCCGGCAATGGCTGCGCGCTCTCTAAAGTCATAAAAATAGCTGTTGTCAAAAAATAATTGTGTTATAAGCTGATTGGTACCTGCATCCACCTTGTATTTTAGATTGTGGATATCTTC